>NZ_JAOQJY010000003.1:109164-215718 GCF_025567525.1 Gallintestinimicrobium propionicum
GCGTTTTTTCACCCCACTCCCCGCAGCTTCATCGTCCAGCCGTGCACGCGGCGCACGGTTTTGGGCGCAATCGTCAGAAGCGTCAGATAGGTTCTGCTCTTTTTATCCAGCAGCGGATTTTTCCGCGTATCCGAAAAATGCCCGCACAGATACTGCTTTACCGATTTGTAAAACGCATCTGTATCCACCATCCGTCCCACCGGGATGTGCAGCAGATAATCCAGGCGCTGAACGAGTGCGAAGCGCACCGCATATTCCCGAAGCTCCGGGTAGCGCTCCCGGGTCAGCTGCTCCATATAATCCGCATTTTCTACGATATCCTCAAACACTCTCGAAAAATCGTTTTTATCTTTCCGGCGCGTATTGCTCCCGATCCGGTAAAAAACGTGATACAGCTGCTCCGGCAAGATCCGCACCCTTTCGCCCTCACATAAAAGCTCAACCAGCAAGCGGAAATCCTCATTTAACTTTCCCTCCGGGAAGCGGTGACCTTCAAACAGGCTCTTTTTAATCAGCTTCGTACAGAACGAGCAATCGCCCTGATGCAGCAGCAGCGTTTTCAGAAAATCCTCTGCCGTGCAGGTAACTTCCTGTTCCGGCGGCGTACAGACGTCCGGTCTTTTGTGGTAATCCTCGTCGATCTCATCCCGCGAAGCCTGCGCAATTGAAGTGCCTGCAGCGGTCGCAGCTTCATACAGCCTTTCATACATCTGCGGCTCGATCCAGTCGTCGCTGTCCACAAACCCGATCCATTTTCCCTTTGCCATGCTGATTCCAAGGTTTCGCGCACTAGAAGAACCGCCGTTCGGCTTATGGAAAACCCGGATTCTGTCATCTTTTTCAGCAAGCAGGTCGCACAGCTTTCCGGTTCCATCCGTCGAACCGTCATCCACCAGCAGGATCTCAAGATTTTTCCAGGTCTGGGCGCAGATGCTGTTGACGCATCGCTCCAGACAGTCCAGGATATTGTAAACTGGCACGATCACGCTGATCAGGCAGTTTTGTTCTGTTTTATTCTCCATCCAATGTTCCCTCATTATAGCTCCAGCGTGCGGAAAGCTTCGGCGCGGCAGAGAGCGGTCCATCCTCCCACTCCGGCAGCTTTCCGGCTTTCCAGCCTTCATAAAATTCCAGGCAGCGCTGCGCCGCACATTCTGCATTCCATTTTTCTGTAATCGTCCGGTATGCCTCTTTTCCAAGCGCTGTGATCTGCTCCGGCTGCGCGCACAGCTCCAATACCGTCCGCTCGAAGGCTTCATAAGAGCCGTCCGGGTAGCTTTTACCGTTTACGCCGTCCTCAATCAAAAACGGAACCGCGCCGATCTGACGGTTTGCCACCACACAACAGCCGCTGTTCATCGCCTCACTGACTACTGCACCCCAGCCTTCCAGATAGTTGCTTGTAAACACATGCAGCTGGCAGCGTTTCATCAGGCTTCGAACCTCCTGCGGCTTTAAAAATCCATGAAAAACGATTTTCTCTGCCACTCCGAGCGCTGCTGCTTCCTGCTTCAGCGCCTCTTCCATCGGACCGCCTCCCGCAAAGTGCAGCTCAAACGAATACCCCTGTTCCTTTAATTTTCCAGCCAACTTCACTGCAAACTCCGGGTGCTTTAACGAAATCATCCGTCCCGCCCAGACGATTTGCAGTTTATCCGTATTCTTTTTGGCAAACAATTCCTCCTGCGGACAGCGCAGCGTCTCCGGAAAATAGCCGAATTTCAGCTTTTTCCCGGGATAAGCCCCGATCAGTGAAAAATCCGACGCCACATACGCGCCGCAGCACAAAAGCCACACCGGCTGGTTTCGAAACCGGATATGTTCTTTATATTTTGCAAGCAGCCCCTTCGGAGAGATCGCTTTCCACTGTCCCTCGCGGTAAATCCGCTCGCTCACCCGAAACGTCAGCTTTCCCGAGGAAAGCCGCGGTAAAACCAGATCCAGCCGCTTCGTCCAGCCTGCAAACACCAGATCCGCTTCCTCGATCAGCTTCCGGCAGCGTTCTTCCTCCCGATCCGCCCAAACAACATATGGCAGAGTCGCTGCATCCAGTCCCCAGCCCATCGCAATCCGTTCTTCTTCCATCGGCTCGGTCTGGATGAAATGGTAATCGTCCCCCAGTTGTTCATACAGTGCGTTGGAAAACGGAATCTGATGATGATTGATATAATTGGAAATAAAAACAGCCTTCATGTTTTCCTCCATTCCCGCTTTCCTGCTCCGGTCAGCAGCTTCGTTCATTCGATGCTTTGATAAATTTCTATCAGTTTTTGATAATTGTTTTCACCGTTGTAAAGCTTCGCCGCAGTCTCCCGTTCCGAAGCCGACAACTCCTTTGCCAGCTGTTTATCTGTCAGAATCCGGCTGACGCACGCGGCAAGCTCGTGAACGTTTCCTTTTTCAAACAACAGACCACTTACGCCGTCTTTTACAACATCCGGGATTCCGCCGGTTCTGCTCGCCGCCACGGGCACGCCAAGAAGCTGCCCTTCTGCCACGGAATTCGGGGAATTTTCCACCGCAGACGGACACACAAATATCTGCGCGGACAAATATTCCCGCTTCATCTCCTCCGCAGAAAGATTTCCCAGCACACGCACTTTTCCTTCGAGACGATTCTTCAAAATCAGCCTGCGCAGATATTTTCCATATGCCGGAATCTTGATTCTGCTCTTTATTCCGTTTACGCCGAGCACGCTGATGCCCGCCACCTTGATATGCGCCTCGGGACAGTTTTGCAGGATTTCCTGCATCGCCTGCAATAGATAGTGAAAGCCCTTTAACGGGTAATCTCCCTGACTGATGAAGATTTCTCCGGGCACAGTTTTTTCGATCTCCCAGCATCCGCTGTAGAACTGCGGGCGCATTGTCTCGTTCATGGTATGATAAACAAGGGATGGATTTATCTCCAAACTGATCGTTTTATCGAATGTCGTCCGTCCCGTCACATGTCCGACTGACAACAGGAGTTTTTTCTCGTTTTCCGCGCGCTGATAAAACTTTTCCTGCTGCTGCCGGATGCTGTCCTTTTTTAAAATATCTCGCAGTGTCCTGCTGTTCTGTACGTTTTCCGGGAGATCTGCCATGTAGTTGTCCGCACAGGAAATACAAAGTCCCTGCAAGCCCACAAGCGTCCGCTCCGGTCTGTGAAATACTTTCGCACAGGCATAGCCATGCGGAAACTCCGTCCCGAAGATATGCACCAGATCCGGCTGAAAGTCCTCTAAAATCTGCAAAAAACGCGCTTCCATCGCGCTGTCATAGCGCTCCGGGTGCTCCAAATCCTCTGCAAAGCCATAGCAGGCGACTTCTTTTTTATAGCTGCCAAGCTGCAGACGCTGCGATAGCTCCTCCCTGCCCGGTGCAACCGGAAATGCGATGCCGAGCGTCAGTGTAGCCGCAGTTTCGGCTCCCTGCTGCCGTCCGCCGGGCGATGCAGCGCTGTCTGTCACGTCCGCTGCGCTCAGCTCTGTGCCGTTCTCCGTCTCCAGATACCGCCCCAGTATCCCGGACAGCCAGCCCTCCCGCACGCTATACTCCTGCGAAAGCGCCTGCGCGATTACCGGGAGCATGATATTGCATACCCATAACACTCTCATTTCCGATTCTCCCCCGGTTCGTCCTTATGGCCGCATCTTCCGTAAATTTTCGCCTTGATCCCGTTGTACCACTCGGAATATTTTTCGTCCTCTGCAAGCTTTGTCCGAAGCGGTGCCAGTGTCAAAAGCATCAGTAGCTTATAACGCAGCGCCTTGTCGCGTCCGAGATAGCGTTTCGTGATTTCGGCATGCTCTTTTTCGGAAATCCGACGGTTCTCCCTTGTCTCGGAAAAGCCCCCGCCCTCGTAATCCGCAACAATCATCTCCACATAAACTGCTTCCGCTTTCCGATCATAAATGCAGTACAGGAAATGCTCGTAATCCGCGCGGACACGGTATTTGACGTCATAACCACGCTCTGCAAACAGACGGACGTCGTAAAAGCAAACCTGATGACAGGGCACATTTCTGTAACAGGTAAAATCATTGACCTCCGGTGCAGAATAGATCACGCTGCCCCACGCCTCATGATATTGATTTCCATAAAAAATCCGCTCTTTTTCCTTATGTCCCAGGCCTTCCCCGTCGGCTCCCCTGCCGCGCTTGCGCTCCATCACAGCTGCAAGCCGTTCCAGCACCATATCGTCGTGTAAAAGATCTCCGCAATTTAAAAACTGGACAAACTGACCGGTCACATAGGACATCGCCTGATTCATCGCGTCATAAATCCCACTGTCCGGTCTTGTATAAACCCGGATTCTGCTGTCCGCCGGAAGTTGTTCCAGGGAGCCGTCCGTCGAACCGCCGTCCTTTACCACAATTTCATAATTTCCGTATTTCTGGTTCAATACGCTCTGCACCGTCTTCAACAGCTTTTCGCCGGGGTTTAAGCATACTACCACAATGCTAAAAGAAATCTGCGCCATTGATCCACTCCTTATCCGTAAAAATCCAGGTCTTATAGGGAAGCACGCGCATCCCGCTTCCGGATGCCGTTTTTAAAAACCACAAAAAATACCCCAGACATACGATCCCCACAAGTGCTGTTAAAATATTTTTCCGCTTCCGGTTCTCCACGCAGCCAAGCAGTCCCGGAATGAGCAGCAGCTGCGGCGTAATCATATAATAGGACATTCTCGATACCAGCGGCAAAAACGAACCGCAGGTATAAAACAGCAGTCCGAAAAAATTTAATTTCAGGCAGAAACGGTTCTGCTCCTTTTCCATTCCACACCTGCCAACCACTGCCGCCAGCATAAAAACGAGCACGCACCGGAGGATTCCGGACGCATTCGCTTTCAGACCGATATCCTGTGACAGATATACGGTGTCCCTGTATGTAGGATACCACGTCAGCGCCAGATTTAAAAGCGGACGCTGGAAAACAAAACCGATCCCTCCGATCACAGTCAGCGCCGGCGCAATCCATTTTTCCCACGGAAGCACAGCCAACAAATACAACGGAAACACCATCAGAACAGATTTATGAAACAGCGCCGCAATGCCAATCCAGATCACGAAACAGCCATACTGCCTGCGCAGTACAAACCGGATTCCATACAGTGCTGCGGCAAGTGCCAGATAATAACGCACCGTCGTAAATGTCCGAAAATATACGCCCAGCAGCATGAACATCGCGAAGCTCTGCCAGAAGCAGTCACTCTGTCCGTACAGCGCCTTTAAAAACAAAAAAGCTGTAACCGCGCCGAATACCGCGAATACCAGCAGATAATTTTCATACCCGGAAAGTGTATAAATCAACCATACCACGAAATTGAATCCGGCTTCCGTCACCACATACGCCTGATCGGTTCCCGCCCAGATTTCGTGGAAATTCTCGACATATTTGCCGTAATCGTTACCGACCTCCAGACGCAGCGCACTCACGAGCGCCAGAATCAGGAAAATAGCAGTTAGGCACACGATGTCGAAGGCGCGACGTCGGGAAACGCCCGCCGGAAACGAGCCGCCGCCGGATGATGGGATGCCGCAGGCACACCTGCCATTCCCGGATGCCGCACTCTCGGCGGCTTGTCCAGCGCACCGCACTACACCGCCTGCCTCTTGCCCCGTGCGCGTCCAGACCGCGTCCATCAGCCCCGCGAGCGCAATCGTAACCGCTGTAATCAGAAAATAAAATACCATTTACAGTCCTCCCTTTGCGTCGCGGATTCCGGACAGAAGCGCTTTTTTCGCCTCATCAAAGGTCAGCCCCTCCGGGCAGCTCTCAGAATTCATATTGGATTTATTTTTCAGCAGGAACCGAAATCCCATCACCGCCGCCAGCTTTCCGTACAGCACATGATACAAAACGCCCCTGTCGTGAAAAAATTTGCGGTCAAAGCCGAAAAACCATGTTGACGGTCTGGGCTGTTCTTCTCCGATTTCGACCGGAATACTGTAGACTTTCAGCCCGGCTTTCAGGCAGTCGTGGATAAACAAGCTGTCCTCTCCGTTTGCATATTTCGCGCCGCCTCCGAACAACAACGAATAGGTCAGATTCTTTTCGTGCATCTTCGCCGTGCGCAGCGCAAAGCTGTATGCCGGATAACGACCGCAGTTATACCACCTCACCCGCTTATAAAACGAATTCCAGTAGGTAAAGCGGCTCTCCTGCACGCGCACATTGAATAACAGCATGTCCGCCTCCGGATGCTGCTCAAACCCTTCGATAATCCGCTCAACTGCACCGTCGTCATAAACGATATCTTCATCAGAAAAGAGGCACAGGTCGGCGTCCGCACGCAGAAGCGCGTTGTTGCGCGACAGCCCGACCCCCCGCTCCGCCAGATGATAGCAGCGGATCCGATGACCGTCCTGCGTCCATTCCTCGTAACGGTTTTCGTTACACTGATTGATGAGAATTGCATCCGCCTGCAGATTCATTTTCTCTGCCAGCGACTTGACCTCCTGATTCAGGGAGGAAACCAGAATCTGCAGTTTCATGAGCCATCTCCTTTGTTTCTTGTAATCGTGCGCCAGTTCACCCGCGCCATTCGCAATACAATAGAATGCACGCTCCGCGGACATTCTATTGTCATGAATCGCATCTTCGATGCTTTCCGCTGTTTCGCAGCTCCTTTTTGCTCATAAAATGGGCGCTCCCTTCGTAGCAGTCTGTAGGCAAATTCTCATGCGAGCATGGAATCTGCCTACAGGCTGCCACGAGTGAACTGGCAGCCTACATTCTGTAGTAAGCGTGCAAAAACCGTGCATCCGCGTCCGTGAGGATCACGCCCACAACCGAGATCTCCCGCTGAGCAAGCAGATCGAGGGCAAGTCCGAGTTTTTTAATACAGGGTGTGTTCCAGCGAACCAAAAGAATAAGCGGAATTTTTCCTTCTTCTCCAAGCCCCATCGTCCCGGAAAGCACCGTGTCCAGCGAAATTTCCTGAAAAGCGGTCTGAGACGCTTTGGCTCTCAGCTGCGCATCCAGAAGCGCGCCGAACTGTTCATCGGGCTTTGCTGTTCGGTAGCCAAGAACCGGGATTGCGCAGCGTTTTTCCACGTCTGAGCTGAGTAAAACAGAATCGTCCAGAACATACCAGACTGCCACGCCCAGGATTCCGGCAAGCAGTCCGAGCACCAGACCGAGTGCCGCCGCATTTTTCACTTTATTTTCCGGAAGCACCGCCTGTGCAGAAACGGTTTTCCATACTTCAATTGCCGTCAGACCGCGTCCCTGCATCGTCTGTCCAAATGCCGTCATTGCGCGGTTATAGGCCGCCGCAATCCGGTCGGAAAGCACTGCGTCCCCTGTCGTAAAGTATGCCGTCAGAAATTCCGGGTCAGACGCAATTTCCGTGCTGATCGAAGCCTCTATCACGGACCGTTCCACATCCGGCAGCTGCAAAAGCACCGTATCCATCACGCGGTCGGAGCGCATCATATCCCCCCAGGTATAGGCGTTATATTCGTTGATAAATTCTTTTAAAACCTCGTCGTCCTCGTCGATGTCATAGACGATCGAATATAAAACCTCCGACCGATACTGCTTCGGCCCCATCGTCAGCTGCCGCACACCAAGATAAATCCCCGCAGCAAAAACAGCGCCAGCCAAAGCTGCCGCCAGACAGATCCATATTTTATGAATACAACAGAGGGCAAAGCGTTTTTCGTCCATGCCCTCTTTCCAAAATGCTTCATCTCTTTTCAGAGGCATTATTTTTCTTCCTCCTGCACCTGTTTTTTCATGGCGGTTACCTGCTTCTCGTCCACGCCCTCCGTGCTGTCGGGCGTAAACAGGATTTTCAATGTCAGAAGCATCAGCTTCAAATCCAGCCATACGGAATAATTCTCAATATAAAACAGATCCAGCTTCAGCTTGTCATAGGGCGTTGTATTGTACTTTCCGTATACCTGCGCATATCCCGCAAGCCCGGCCTTCACTCTGGTACGGTATGCGAACTCCGGCATTTCTTCCATATATTCGCGGATGATCTGCGGCCGCTCCGGTCTGGGACCGATAAAGGACATCTCGCCCTTTAAAATGTTGAACAGCTGCGGCAGCTCGTCGATACGAACCGCACGGATAAATTTGCCGACCGGCGTAATCCGGGAATCGTTTTTGGCGGCAAGCCGCGCCACACCGTCCTTTTCTGCATCCACGCGCATACTGCGGAATTTCAGGATATAAAATTCTTTCGCATCCTTCGTGCAGCGGACCTGCTTGTACAGCACAGGACCTTTATCATACAGCTTGATCACCACCGCCGTAATCAGCATGATCGGCGATGTCACAACAATCAGGATCAGCGAACATACTGTATCGATAAACCGTTTTGCAATTCTCTGTTCTACATTCAGCGCATATTCCCTTGTCAGCAGAATCGGCGTATCAAACAGGTGCAGCTGCTCACTTCCCTTTACCAGCACATCCGGAATCTTCGGCATCATATAAACGCGGATTGAATGGCTGTAGCAATATTTGAGCAGCACGTTTCTGTCCATCGTATGAATATCCCAGAGAACGACCGCATCATATTTTCCGACCTCGCGGATCACCGCATCGTATCCCTCTTTGATGTTCATGCACTTTGCAACATGATATTTATCCTTCCGTCCTGCAAATTTCCCAAGGATATCCTCTACCGGGCGCTCACCGTGCACCAAAAGCAGCTCCCGCGGAGGAAACGCGCGACGGTAAATCAGATTACACAGCCAGCCCCACAGCCCTGCAAACACCAGCTGATACAGCATCATCGACACCATATGCCCCCCGCCGATGATAAACCAGCCATACATCAGGGACAGCTGCGCATAGCTGATTACATTGACGCACAGAAGAGAAAACAGCTGAGACAGGAAAATATCCAGCGGTTTCAGATAGCCGATTTTGAGTGCTCCATAAGTATTGGAAAAGAAAAAGAGCAACATGAAATACAGAGCAACAATCAGCAAATGACCGTTTACATTAAAACGGTTATGTGTTTTCCATGCAATATGATGATAATAATAGGCGAACCAGTCGTGCGCATAAAAAGCAGTCAGCACGCACAGTCCAATCAGCCCAAGCGCCAGAATAATCAGCCGCTTGACAGAATCGTTTTTCTTCATCTTCCGTTCTCCCGCTATATTCTTCTCCACACAGCGCGCACCGCCCACATACAAAAACATGCTGCGCTTGCGATCACCGACATTTTTTCCTGTTTCCGGTAAAGTCCCCAGATTCTTGTAATCGCCCGGAACTTGTTCGAGGAAAGGGATTTTTCCGGTCTTCTGTAGATCACCAGATTTTCCTTTAACCCGTAAGCGACGTGTCCGTTTCTTAAAATCTGCCACCACATCGCCGTGTCCTCGCTCGGCACGTCCGGCATCTGCAAAAGCGCCTTGTCAATTTTTTCCCGGTCAAACAGCACCGTGCTTGTAAAAATGACCGTCCGGCTGAGCGCTTTCTGATAAGTCAGCTGATCGGGAACCCGCACGATTTTGCCGGTTCCGACCGCATGCTCGTCTCCAAATTCATACGAGCAAAATACAAAGGCTGCGTCTTTTTCCCGCAAAAAAGCCATTTCTCGTTCCAGCTTGTCCACCCGCCAGATATCGTCCGCATCCATAAATGCGAGATAACGTCCATTTGCATGTGCTGTCCCGAAATTTCTTGCATTTGCCGCGCCCTTTATCCCGTCCATCTGGGAAAGAAGCCGAATTCGCGCGTCTTTTCTGCAGATTTCTGACACAAGACCTGCGCTCCCGTCCGTAGAATGATCGTCTACCACCAGCAGCTCCCAGTCCGTCCATGTCTGGCGGCGAACCGATTCCAGCGCTTCCTCCAGATACGCCTGGGCGTTAAAAACCGGCATCACAATGCTGATCAGGTTCTCATAATTCATTACAGTTCTTCCTTTACCAGATAAATCGGACGCTTTTTCACTTCCAGATAGGTCTTGGACAGATACTGTCCCACGATTCCCAGGCAGAAAAGCTGCACGCCGGAAACCAACAGAATAATACATACCATCGACGGCCAGCCGGGCGTCGGATCATGGTAAATCAGGTTTTTGATAATCAGGGCAATGATCGCCACAAATGCTATAATGCAGAACACAACGCCCATGATAGACGAAATTGCCAGCGGCACTGTTGAAAATGCGGTAATTCCATCCAGCGAATACAAAAACAGCTTCCAGAAGCTCCATTTTGTCTCGCCGTGGGTGCGTTCCACGTTTTCATACTCCAGCCACTTCGTCTCATAGCCGACCCAGCCGAAAATTCCTTTCGTAAAACGGTTATATTCGCACATCGAAAGAATCGAATCCACAACCTGTCTCGTCATCAGGCGATAGTCGCGTGCGCCGTCCACGATCTCCGTTTTGGAAATTTTATTCATGATGCGGTAAAACATCCTTGCAAAAAACGACCGGATCGGAGGTTCGCCTTTTCGGGTCACACGTCTTGTCGCCACACTGTCGTAGCCCTGCTTAATATAGGAAAACATCTCCGGTAAAAGGGACGGAGGATCCTGCAGATCAGCGTCCATCATCACGACATAGTCCCCCTTTGCTTTCTGGAAGCCCGCATAAATTCCTGCTTCCTTGCCAAAGTTGCGGGAAAAGGACACCAAATGCACCCGTTCATCCTTTTCGTGAAGCTTCCGAACCTCCGCTGCGGTATTGTCCTTGGAACCATCATCAATATAAATAATTTCCAGCTCCAGTTTTTCCTGCTCCAAAAAAGCGGAATTTTTCATCATTTCCTCATAAAAAATCGGAACGTTTTCCTCTTCATTATAGCAAGGTACGATTACGCTCAGTAACATGTTTCTCTCCTGTAGTTGCGTCCATTCTTATCTTGTCCGCAATTCTCGCTATGTATTCGCTGTTTGTCGGCCTCGGCGCGCCCGTCTCCCGGCTGAACCCGAACAAATCCTCAAACACCTCCGGATTGCCCCGTTCCCAGGACACCTCCACCGCGTTTCGGATCGCGCGTTCCACCCGCTGAAGCGTTGTTTTGTAACGCCTTGCGATCACCGGATATAACAGCTTCGTCACGCTGCCAACCAGTTCCATATCCGAGACAGCCAGCAAAACCGCCTCCCTCAGATAATAATATCCCCTCAAATGCGCCGGAATCCCAAGTTCCAGCATAAACGCCGATATCTCCCGCTCCGTTTCGAGTGTTTCTTTCCATTCTGCAGCCATTTCTGATTCCTCCTCTGAGTCTTTTTTCCGCACCAACAGTGTGACCGCACTGTGAACATTCTGCCGCTGCTTTCTACTTTATTCTAACACTCAGATTTTGGAAACCAAACGGAAAACGGTCGTGATATTTCGCGTTTTTTCGCCGTTTAAAGCCGTTCCGTCCTGCCTTCTTTTTCCAGCGTCTCAACGACTTCCTTGACGCGCTGTGCCTGATCGACAGGGCAGACCAGAATCGAATCCCTGCCCTCTACGATGACCAGGTTTTCAACGCCGACTGCGGCGATCAGTTTTTTACCACCGTATACAACGCAGTTTTTCGCATCCAGAAGCAGCGTATCGCCGGAGCTGATGTTACCGGCAGCATCCCGGGTGCGCACTGCATCCAGCGTATCCCAGCTGCCAACGTCATTCCAGCCGAAATCTCCTTCCAGCATCAGAACACCCTTTGCGCGCTCCATAATGCCGTAATCCACGGAAATCTTCGGGATGGTCGGATAAACCTCATGCAGAACCTCCTGCTCTTTTTCTGTGCCGAGCGCTGCCCCGATCTGTTTCAGACAGGCGTACACATCCGGCAGAAGTTCTTCGAAATAGTGAAGAATCGTGGAGGCTTTCCAGACAAACATGCCGCTGTTCCACGCGTAACTGCCGGATGCCAGATAGCTTTTCGCCGTTTCCAAATCCGGTTTTTCCACAAATTCTTCTACCTTGCGCCATACTTTTCCAGTCTCTTCCACGCTGCGGATATAACCATAGCCGGTCGAGGGAAACGTCGGATGAATCCCGATCGTCACAAGTGCGTCCGTCTCTTCCACTGCACGAACTGCTTCCTTCATCACGCGGATGTATTCCGCCTCATCGCGAATATAAGCGTCCGCCGCAAAAATGCACATCACGCCGTCACCGTATTTATGCAGAATTTCCATCGCCGCATAACCGATACACGCTGCTGTATTGCGCGCCGCAGGCTCTGCCAGAATATGATCTGCCGCAATTCTGCCTGCTGTGCGCTCCTTCATCATCTTTGCCTGTGTCTCATTGGTCACAATAAAAATGTCCTTCTGATCCATCAGGTCATGCTGTCTGTCGATCGTCTCGTTAACCAGAATATCTTTGCCGGACAGGTTTAAAAACTGTTTCGGCTCTGCCTTTGTACTCAGCGGCCAGAAACGGGTTCCGCCCCCGCCTGCCATAATTACGCCATAGGTTTTCATGTTGTATTTCCTTTCTGAAATGCTGCGCTTCCGTCAGCCCATTCCATGCATTTTTACAAATCCTTTTCGGCTTTTTCCGGATCGCTTCTATTTTGCCGGATCATTTCGGCTTTTTCCGGAAACCGTCCCGAATCGAGTTGCCCCGCAGCTCGATATCCTGTACGATTGGAGATGACGGGAATTTGTTATACCCGATCTGCCCTCTGTCCGTCGGCACATAGATCGTCACACCATCCACTTCGTACATCTCTGCAGATCCATCTACATAATCCTGCTGCCACAGATAATACGGCTCATATGCCAGCTCCCGAACCATCTGTATCAGATTATACCCCTTATAGGTAAAAAATGCTACCAGCAATCCCACAAATGCCCAATATCCGGCATTTTTCAACCATTTACGCCCATTGTGTCCCTGTTCTGAACCAGCCAGCTTTTCCGCCGCCATACAATACAGGCTTCCAAACACCGTCAGCGGCAAAAACAACACATAAAAATATCCGTACCGCACCAGCGGCGCCCCGAGCTGCCAGAAGAAAAAACCGACCACTGCACACAGCTGAAGCAGGGAAAAACACAAGGGCGTAAGATGTGCGACTCGGCGGGCGGGCAAGGGTGCGCCGATTTCTCGTTCAGACACAGCACTACCCGCACGGAACGCAACCGCCGCCCGGTCTGCTCTGAACGCGCGCGTACCATTCTCCGCGGACGCAGCGCTGCCCGCATGGGACGCAACCGCCGCCCGGCCTGCTCTGACTGCGCACACAACTCCGAGCACCGCCAGCACTGCACTCACCGGGATCGCTGCCCAGCCTGCCAGCACCAGAAGCTTATCGAATCCAGCCTGCGCTGCAAACCAGTTCGGCAGCCACTGCTTCAACGGCTGATCCAGCTGATAAACATTGTAAATCTCCCGCGCATACGCCTGGATTTCCTTTGCGTCGCTGTCCGCATAGCCTTTGGAAATTTTCCAGTCTACCGGAAACCAGTCCAAGAACGTAAACGGATAAAACAGCCAGCCGGAAATCAGCACATTCCGCGCCAGATACGGAAATGCAATCAGAAGTCCCAGCGCAATATAGCCTGCAATCTGCAGCCATTTTTTCTGCCTAAGCAGCAACACCGCCGGATACAGAACCAGAAGCAAAATTACCGCTGTGGACAGCTTCACCGTCGCCGCATACACCAGATACAGACTCAGCAGCGCGTAAGGCACAGTTTGCTTTTCCCCGATGGGACAGTCCCTTTCCTGCTCCCACAGTTCCACCCAGGTCATTATTACCCAGAATAAAACCAACATTGCAAAATAATCGGACGCCGGGGAAACCATCTCCCGGAACACTGCTATCAGATAAAAGAGACCGCCGATAGATAAAAAATCCGATATTCGCACTTTTTTTCGTTTCCAAAATGCCATAAGCCCTGCCGCGCATTTACACGCGCACAGCAGCGCAAAAAATCCAGCCACGCAGTGCATCGGCCGTCCGATCAGCCACGTCTCGCTAAAGAAGGCGCTGAGTGCAAAGGAAGCGCTGTTGTAACCGAACCGGCTGTGCAGATTCGCAAGACCCGGCACAACGCCGTACTCTTCGATCCATCGAATTGCCTGTGCATGATACAGTCCCGTATCGTAGTGCATATATCCCCTCGACGAGCCGTATGCAAATAAAAGCGTCAGACCGGCATACAGCAGCCAGACGGCTTTGTTTTTTTTGCACCAAAGGCTTTTTGAGTTTTCAAGCTCTTCGTCGCTTCTTTCCGTTTTTTTCTGGCATGCCTGTGTTTTCAAAATTTTGAAAAAATCCGCCAAATCCCGACGCAGCAGCATTCCGCCGATGACCGCAGCAAAAACGGCAATCAGGCTTGCCCAGAAGCCAACGCCGGCAAACAGGCTGAAATACTCTGCATACACATTCAATACGAGCAGACCCGCCATCATATAGGTTACTGCGCTATGAATCTGACAACCGCCCTTTTTTCGAAACGGTGCAAGACACGCAAAGCCCATCAGAAACGACAACGTCGCCATATACGCCCATTCCATTAAAATCATTATCATAATTTTGATACCCCTGTCTGATGCATTAAATGTACCATTGCCCCCATTTCATGTCAAGGAAATGGAGGTGCTCCATTTTCCGGGTAATTTTCTTGCTTTTTTCCCTCACTGACACTAAACTGAATCCATATACAGATCAAAATCATTCATTGCTTTCCAGGAGGACTCCCATCTTATGACAAATATAATTTCATTCCAGAAGCCCGGTATCACTCGGATTACTGCAGCGTTTTTTGCAGCCTTTGCACTATGCGATATCGGTTCCATCCATCCGGCAGATATTTTTTCTGTCCTGATCTTTGCAGGCATGCTCCTCCTTTTTTCTCCAACGCTGACGCAAAGACTGACGAATATCGGAGCAGCTTCTTCTGTGCTTCCGCGCCATTTTTATCCAATATGCAGACTTCTCGCAGTTCTCTACACCTTATTTTATGCAGCAGCAAAGCATGCTGAACTGTCCGGCAGCTTTGACAGCCGCATATTCAGACTTGCATTCCTGGCGGCTGCGGTTATCGGTCTGTATTTTATATTCTTCCGATTCTGTGAACTGTCCATGCTGTTTCTTGCATCCAGACAGCAGCGGCGTTTTGCCCAAAACACTTTGCAGCAGCCTGACGGTGCATGTCCTGTACCCCCAGCCATATCTGCAGTGCATGCCCTGTCCCGCAAACAGAAGCTGCTCTGTTACTTCGGTCTGCTCTTCTGCTGGCTGTTCTGGTTTCTGTACCAGTTTCCCGGTGTTCTGACCCCGGACAGCATCAGCCAGTTTTCCCAGGCTACCGGCCTGATCCCGTTCAGTAACCACCACCCGATCCTGCACACGCTTTTGTTCTCCCTGTTTTACCATATCGGATTTTTTCTGACCGGAAGCATAAACACCGGAATCGCCTGTTATGCATTGTTCCAGATGTGCACTATGGCCGCTATTGAAACCTATACGCTATCCCTCCTCGCAAGATCAGGCGCTTCACGCCTCTGGCTGATTCTGTCTTTTTGTTTCTGGGGGCTCGTTCCATTTCACGCAATTTTTGCCGTAACCGTCTGGAAAGATATTCTTTTTTCCGGATTTATGCTGTTATATCTTTGCTTTTTATATGAACTGCTCTGCAACCCGGATAACCGTCCGGGCATTTGGGCAGGGCTTTCCCTTTCCGGCTTTTTCGTCTGCACCCTGCGTTCAAACGGGCTTTATATCTTCCTGTTCACCCTCCCGTTTGTTCTGTTCGCATTTCGCCGGGCATGGAAAAAAATGTTTGCCGTGCAGGTCGGCATACTCCTTTTATCCCTGGTCATCACCGGCCCTGTATACACTGCCTGCCATGTTGAGCGCGCTTCCTTTACAGAATCCCTCTCCATTCCTCTGCAGCAGATTGCCTGTGTCGTTTCTAACGGTCGACAGCTGAGCGCAGAGCAGGAAATGCTCATCGATGATGTAGTCGATACTTCCCTGATTCCGGAGTATTACAATCCGGTGATCTCCGATCCCATCAAGGCACTCGTCTCCTACAACCATGCCGATGCGATCATCCGGAATCCTTCAAAATATTTCACCCTCTGGATTCAGCTCGGTATTTCTTACCCGGGCGACTATCTCCAGGCCTTTATCGATCAGACAAAAGGATACTGGTTCCCCGCCCCGGCTGCTTTACGCACGAATGAAGGGATTTCTCCGAACGAAATCGGACTTTCCTGGCCGCATCTTCTGCGGGGTCAGTTTCCGGTCAAAATCGGTGAAATTCTTTTAAAGCTTCCTGATATGCTTCCGGTTTACGGTATTTTATGGAGCATCGGCGCGTACTTCTGGGCTGTCCTGTATTTTGCCGCATATCAGTTTTTATACGGACAGCGGCGGTTTCTCGTGCTCTTTGTACCGTTTATCGGAACTGTACTTACCCTGCTTCTGGCAACTCCTGTCGCCTCCGATCTGCGCTACGCTTATCCGCTCATCCTTGCCGCGCCGTTTTTCATTGCGCTGCCGTATTGCCATCTTCAAACCTCCCGTCTGCAAAAATGAGATGGGAAACGTTGTAAAACTGACAAAAAAAGTGTAAAATAAAAAATCAGGGGATGGCATTTTGCCTAATTTAGTTTCCAAAGAGAAAGAGGTATTTTATGGACTTTTTTAACGCACTGATTCACAACACGGTTTTTATGTCCGCAGTTACGGGGTGGTTCGCTGCACAGGTCATCAAAACAGTGATTTATACCTGTATCACCAAAAGCTTTGATCCGGAACGTTTAGTCGGAAGCGGCGGCATGCCCAGCTCCCATTCCGCCACTGTCTGCGCACTCGCAACCGCATCCGGAATGCAATACGGCGGCGGCAGCTTTGAATTCGCCATTGCCGCTATTGTAGCGATTATCGTTATGTATGATGCCAGAGGGGTGCGCCGGGAAACCGGTCTCCAGGCACAGGTCATCAATGAAATGATGGAATTCTGGGAAAAGATGGGGCAGCCGATCTCCTACGAAGAAAAGCTCAAGGAATTCGTCGGCCATACCCCTTTACAGGTGTTTGTCGGCGCGCTGCTCGGCATCCTGATCGCCGTATTGTACGGCCTGTTCCTCGGTTAAATCTTTATCTGCTTGCGCCTTCCTGCAGACAACTTTCGTGTCTGTAGGAAGGCGCATCTGCGTTATAACGTTTTTTCCCGTAAAAATCTGCCCTCCTGACACAGAATTTTCACAGTTATTCTGTATAGTGATAACTAAGAAATTTGATGGAGGACATAAAATGAGCCAACAAAAAGTAGACCGTTATAAACAGGAAAAAGCGCATCGCAAAGAACGTCTGGAGAAGGAAAAGAAACGAAAAAAGCTCCTTCGCATCTGCAGTTATTTCGTACTTGCAGTAATCGTACTTGCGATTGCTTTTGCAATTTACCGCCACTATACTCCCAAGACAGAGACGCCGGCAGAAACAGAAACCACTGTCGAAAGCGTAATCGAAACAACTACAGCTGAAGAAAGCACTGTAGAAGAAGGCACTATAGAAGAAGGCACTGTAGAAGAAAGTACCGCAGCCAAAACAGAGGACACAGATACGGAAAGCACCTCTGAAGAAACCGCTGATATAGAAAGCGCTGCAGAAGAAACAGATGCGGCTGGCACGGAAAGCACTGCAGCTGATGGGGAAGCAGCCCAGGCGGAAAGCGTTGCTGAGTAAAACGATTATCATGAAAAAACTCCCATTTCCGGTGACAAATGGAGAATGATTCCTTCTTCATTTGCCACCGGAACGGGAGTCTTTTTATTCCTGATAATAGCATGCTCACAGAGCACGCATTACTTTCTTGCTATCAAATACAGGTCACAATACAGCAGCTCTCTGATCTTTTCCATCTTCACATCACCGCCCATTCCATCTGCAATAGCCTGCAGCGCCTCCTCAGTCTGCTCCATTCTGGAAACATATACAAGCACCTGATCCGCCTGCCGGATTGTATCATCCTCCACAGTCGAAACATCTGCAAGGCTCGCAAAATAAATTTCATCATACTGCATCAGCTCCAGTGAATCGTCCCAGATCATCCAGGTCAGGTTGGGATTATAAAAATAAACGACCGGTTTCTCTTTATGCTCCTGCGCAAACGCGATGCTTTCTGTGTCTTCTTCATAAAGAAACAGCACCTTTCCATCCGCCAGCCCTCGAATCTGTCCTGTTGCCAGCACCAGAAATACCGCCAGAAGCACATAGCCGGCTGCTTTATCGTGCACGGACCGTTTTTCCGGAGCAGATGTATCTCTGGTATCGCTGATTTTCCCCGCAGCGCTTTTTACAGCAGTCCCTTTTCTCATAGTCAACACGAAAAGCTTCTGTCCGAGCAGTACAAATATAACCATCATCAGCAGCAAAATCAGCCCGTAGATCGGAATCTGATATCGGTTCGCTTCCTCCGCCGTCAGGAGTGCTGTTTTTGTCACGACAAGGAAATAACCGAGTACTGCTGCCGCCGGAATCCAGAAAACACGCCGTGCTTCCCAGAATGATTCGCGGAAAGCGTCAGCCTGCCGGTTCGAATTTTCCTGCGCGGCTGCGTGCTCTGCTGTCTGCTGCCCAGATTTCTGCACAGTCGCAGCGACAGCTTTCCGTCCGGCTTTCATCCGTCCAATTCCCCAGACTGTCAGCGCCATCAGGACAAGCAGCAGAACAAATCCGTACAGCATCGACCCGAAGGCATATTCATTGAGCAGTCCTGCAAAGAACCGGAATCTTCCAAGCGTATTGCCAAGGTCGAAGAACGCACCCATCGCTTCCGTCCCCCGGTATCCCCGAAAAATATGGCTCAGACACGCCGGATAGCTGACTACGGCAAGTAGCATCGCTCCGATCACAGCAGTCGCATAAATGAGACAGTCTTTCCATTTCTGCCCCCAGCTTTTCTGCTCTGCACGTTCCAACAGCAGATACAGCTCCATTGCCACTGCCAGGAAAAACAGATAAACAGCAAAATAGTAATGCGTCAGAAAACCGAGATAAACAACCGCCATCAGCGGCAGATAAAAGGAAAACCCGCGTTTTCTCTCCTGCAGGCTTTTTACATGCAGCCAGGTCACGAGCAAAATCCACAGAGCCAGAAGCATATACATTCGAACCAGCATAACGCCGGAATAAACCGCCGGGTTAAAACCATACAGGAGGCACACTCCGAAAATCATCACTCGCATGATACGCTCCGGAACGTCCGCCGCCGTTACACAGGTCTGCGCTTTCCCACCAGGCGCAGCCGCGCTCCTCAGCGCACCCGTCACAATCCGCCGCGTCAGCTTCGCCAGCACACTCCAGCTCAGAACGAAAAGCACTATATTCAGTCCAATTCCTGACCATTTGCTGAACCTTCCGGGAAACAGCGAGCATACCGTATGCAGCAGCAGATAGTAAAACGGCGGATGCACGTCATAGGTCTGCATGCGCGTAACCGTCCCATACTGAAACCGCTGCCCCGGCAGAACCCGGAATTCGTCCGCAATCTCGCTGCCCGGCTTCCACTCCCGGTCGGTCGGCACCAGACCGATCGACACGTTGGAGGAATAATAGGAATAATATTCATCATAATGGAACCCTGCTTTTTTACTTCCAAAATAAAAAATCGCAATCAGCTGCACCAAAAGCAGCATACCAAGGATCAGATACCAGTTTCGTTTCTTCACATTCCCTCCTGCCCGCAGACGCAGATTTACGTTCTGCAGTTCTATCATACGTTGTTTTTTGATAAACATTTCTTTTTATAATAGTACCATGTTCTATTTTAATTTATTTTTCTGCATAACTCAAGGAAGCATTCGCACAGTTTCGTAAAACAATAGAATGCACGCTCTGCGAGCATTTCTATTGTCATGAATTCAGTTCGTCCATGCCATTCTGCAGACACGTTCGAAGGAAGCAGAATAATTCGTGGATATAGCCTGTATCCCGACTATCTTCCACCTTTCAAAGAACTCTTATAGGATCTGAGTGAGGCTTTATCGTATACAGGAATAATTAAGATTTAATATCGTTTTATGTAGTGACAAACCAATTTTGCTACGCTATAATTGTTACAGTTGTGTGACGCAGAGACGCTTCACACTTTTTCGCGCGGGCAGTTGGATATCCTGTGTATGGATTTCCGTTTCCCGCATTCGACGATTTATAAGAAAGAGAGGAACCAAAATGAAGAAACTGGCTGTATTTCTGCTGACCGGTCTGACATGCGCATCCATGCTGTTCGGCTGCGGAAGCAAAAATGACACCGTAGAAACCGTTCCGGTAGCTGAGGTGCAGGAAAGCACTGCCGCTCCTGCTGAAACAGAATCTGAGACGGAAACAGCAACCGTTGAGGAGGATGTTCCTCCGGAAGAAGGCATGGTAAAAAGTGACCTGACCGGCGAATGGATCAGCGGCGATCTCGCAGATCAGCGTCCGATCGCAGTTATGATCCCCGATGAAAATGCAGCGCTCCCGCACTACGGGCTTTCCAATGCTGATATCCTGTATGAATGCAGCGTAGAAGGCAACATGACCCGTCTGATGGCTGTTTTCAAGGATTGGAAAAACATTGAACGCATCGGCAATATCAGAAGCTGCCGCGATTATTATGTTTACTGGGCAAAAGAATGGGATGCAATTTACTGCCATATCGGCGGTCCGTTCTACATTCTGAACGCGATCAATGATCCTACTACCAATAATATCACCGGTGCTGTTCTGGCAAGCGACCCTTCCCAGAAAAAAGGTCTGTATGACGCAGCCTTCTACCGCACCAGCGACCGTAAAGCTCCGCATAATGCTTATACAAGCGGCGACCGTATCGACAAAGCCGCTCAGGCCCTCGGCTATTCCGAAACCTATACTGAGAACTATCAGAGCGATCACTTCAAATTCGCTTCCACAAACAATCCGAACACGCTGGAACAGTACGGAAGCAGTGCAATCCCTGCAACCAAGATCGATCTGGCAGGCGCTTACCCGATTACCAAGACCTATTTCGAATATAACGAAGAAGATGGTCTGTACTATCGCTTCCAGGGTATGCAGAAAGGCGACCAGAAGCATATGGACGGCGCCAATAACAAACAGCTGTCATTCAAGAACGTTTTAGTTCAGTTTGCTTATTATGAAACCCGTGATGCGAAGGGTTATCTGTCTTTCCAGTGCCACGACGACACCAAAGACGGCTACTACTTCACAAACGGCAAGGGCATCCATGTAACCTGGAAAAAGACCAGCGACTTCGCACCGACCAAGTTCTATGACGACAACGGCAACGAAATCGAAATCAACCCCGGCAAGACCAACATCTGTGTAGTTGAGCAGGGTAAATCCATTGATGCGGAATAATTTGTTCTGACATATCAATCGCCCAATCCGGCAGGTTTTTTTTAACTGCGGATTGGGCGATTTTTACTTTTTATTATTCTTTCAAGTCATTTCGGACAGATCATGTCGACTTTTTCAAGTTACGTTTTACTGAAAGACAGAATCCACTTTTAAAACCATTTCCAGTGTCCCAAGAGCGCTGCTATCTCTAGTGACCCCATCTGAAAACTATCATCGTCCGCTTCCTTCTGATGATTTAAAAGTTTTTCTACCTCTGCTGTGCTCATCAGAAGATCATCAGCAATCTTCTCTACGCTCTCGCCCCGCTGGTATTTGCCCGCTGCAAGGTTCGCAAGACCTTGTTCGATTCCTTTCGCCAGGGCTTCCTGATAAAGTTCTTTTGACCGATAGGTTAATACCTTTCCTCCCATAACTTCAGCTACCTCCTTTTCCACATTTTTATATTTTGACGCCAGTTTTTCCACAACAGTACGGGACAGCTCGCATAGCGCTCCACCTGTGACTGACCTCATGCGTCCGTTTTTACATTCCTGATCCAGCATTTCTGCCACCCTCTCGTATTCTCTTCTCAGTTTTTCAAGACGTTCTTCATCACTGTCGATCTGCGACAGTTCTTTTTCATACCGGAAGATATAAAACGGAATCAGCATCCATAGACGCCGTTCAAAAATATCCTCCAGCGTGTAATTTTTTACTTTCAGAATCGGAATGCCATATTTTAATTCTTTCCTGGCTGCACGGATGCAGATTTTCAGTTCATCCGGCGTGTTTGGATTGCTTCTATTCAGTTTTTGTGAAAGCAAAGGAAACGCATCTGCCGCTTCTGTTCATTTTCACGGTATTCACCAAGGTTTGCGCGCTTAATCTTCGGTTCATTGTCTCACGGAAATCATTCGCCGATTCTGGCTTGAAAAGATAGAAGAAAGCCGGATACACCGCTATACGATGCTCCGCTTATAATAGATTATCTGATTTCCCGATTTCTAAAATATTCCTATCAGCAGGAACTGTAACTTTATTATACAAAATACTTTTTCCAAATTCAATCTGTCACCATTCGAATTTACAAAAACTTTATAACGTATGTTACAGTTCACTCGTGGTTTCTTGTGGGCAGATTCCATGCTCGCATGAGAATCTGCCCACAAGAAACCACGAAGGGAGCGCCATTTTATGAGCAAAAATGAGCTGCGAAGCAGCGGAAAGCATCGAAGATGCGCTTTTGCGAATAGTACGAGTGAACTGTAGCTAACATATGACTGCCGCGCAGGGAAATTCCCCTATACGGCAGCCATTTTTCAGTCTGTATTTTCTTCATACAATAAACTGCGTTCCTCTCCGGACAGACGCGGCACATACCAATTGTCGTCCGGATCATCCAGTGAGGAAACAATTTTGTTGGACACATACCGCACTGCAGCCGCAGCATTTTCCGTCGGGCGCACGGTCACCTCATGAACGAACGCTCTGGAACTTCCGAGATAGGGGAAAACAGCATGCACAGTGAGCGTTACCGTCCCGTCGTCATTTTCCTGAAACGCTGTCACCTCCGGGTACGGATGCTCCGGGTACTCTGACTCATAAAATCCACGCGGATAATATTCATATGTGTCATCTTTCTCCCGGTAAATCGTTTTTTTGCGCAGGATATCTGTTTTTACATTCAAAAACTCCTGAATAACCGATTCGAACTCTTTTGACGGAATTCCGTACACTGTGCTGTTTCCAGCATTTTTCCCACTCTGCCACGGGATTTTCCGATGATATATCTGCGGATAAAAAACATCGAACAGATCATAAAAGTCCAGCTCTCCGAAATCCGTTTCATCCCAGTCTGTCAGAAACAGGTTGTTGCATTCATAGCCGACCGGCAGGAGCGCTTTTTCGTTCCATTCCCGGCAGGCTTCGTCCAGAGGCTCCACCCGCAGCGCCGCATATTCCTTAACGTCGCTGAGCGTCATCACATACATCTCATCCAGCACCCCGGTTCCGGAAAACATCAGATAACCATCCTCCGTATACGACCAACTGTCCGCTGTAAAATGTTCTTCCGTCTTTTTGCGCATCATTTCATCTTCATAATGATAATAATTTCGTGTCACATCGAGATTGCCTTCTGCCGCCTGCAGCTCGTACTCCACAAAGCCACCGTTCCAGTCAACTTCGACAATTTCTATCTGCGCCTCCTGCTGATCCGTCGCCCGCCTGCAGAAACGCTTTACCTCTGATGCCCGCACCATATCGACCCTATTTTTCTGGTCTACTGCAGGATATCCGTTTTCTCCAAACTGCTTTACGATATGTGCAATGGTCTCTTTTTCCCCGAGCCGTCCGCTTCTGCCTGCTTCCCGATACAGCTCAAGACAAACATCTTCCATCCGTATTTTCGGCTCTTCATCCTCTTCCAGCACAATCACTGTTTCCGCTTCGGTATCCACATCCTGCCAGGTCTCTCGGGACGGTTTTCCACAGCCCTGTACCACAAATGGCAGGATAGTGCACAGCGCTATTGCATATGTCAAAAATCTGCGATGCTCTGCGAATTTCTTTTGTTCTGTCTGCATAGTTCTGCCCATCTTCCTCAGTTTCCGTCTTTCGTCGTAATTTCCATCAGCCTGTCTTCTTCGTCGTCTACGAAAGGATTTACAATTTCCTTCGCATCGACGCATCCCATGTTCTGATAAAAGGCGATCGTGTCTTCCGACGGAATTGCAGAAAGGAACAGTTTTTCCGCGCCGAGTTTTTTTGCATATCTGCATGCTTCCTGCAAAAGCAGCCTTCCTATTCCATGCCGTTTAAAGCGGTCGTCCACAAAAAGCAGCAACAGATTCGCATAGCTTGCCGTTTCACCCGCAAGATCTCCTCCTACGCAGCAAAAGCCTGCCAGCTGACCTTCGGGTAAAAAAGCCGCCATTACCGTCCCTCCGTTCTGAATTTTTTCCCGCATATATCCTGCAAGCCAGATTCTTTTTTCCGCATCCCATTCCCGCAAAATTGAAGCATCTTCAAGCTCCCATCCGGCATCTGTCCTGACCCATTTTCTGGTAATTTTCTGATGGTGCGCAAAATCTTTTAGGAAATCATCGGGGATGGTGGAAGCTGTAAAATTCGTAACCGATAATTTATTAAATAAAGCCATTCGTGTCTCCTGTCATTTGAAAATCAGAAAACAGGGCAAGAGTCCTGCTCTCGCCCTGCGCTTCTTATTCATGACAATAGAATGCTCGCAGAGCGTGCATTCTATTGTATCGCAATTGCTTTTTCGATCTCCGCGTTCACCCGTTCTCTTAAGGCTAGCAGCCATTCTTTTTCTTTGGGATAGCGCTTGAAGGTGATCGGTTCATCCGTTCCTTCTGCGATGATTTCACAGACTCTTTCCCTGCCGACCAGCGATTCCAGCAGTTCAAACGCACGCACATCCTGCATCACCTGCTGCATCAGCATCAGACGGATAGATTCCTCCGGTACGCCGCCCTCGCCGGGATAAACCAAAAATGCATCGCCGGACGGAAATGCTTCTCCCGCGTCCGTTACCGCATACGGATTGATGTGCTTGATCGAATACTGGCTGTTATAAAAGTTAAAGCCCCAGTGCAGAAATCCACTGATTTTATACAGATACAGCTGCACACCGAGGATTCTGGTACGCGCAGAAGGCATCGCCATGAACCGATTGGAAACCTCCTTCCACTGTCCGGTGCAATAATAGGTCCACAGTCCTTCCATTCCTTTTTCCAAAAACGGCTCCATGCAGTTTGTTCCGGGTGCAAACAGATCGACCAGGCCTTTTTCACAAAATCCAACGTCAGAAAGCGCATCAATCGTATGAAATCCCTGAATATAGGGTAGTACCATTTCCCGCGCTTTTTTATAATCCTCTAAAATCTCCTCGCCGGGTTCATCTGAAATATGGAAAAAGACTTTATCCTGCAGTCCCTGTTCTTTCAGGAAATCTGTCAGTGCAGTCAGATATTGTGCCAGAAAGTCCGCATATTCCGGGCTCTGTGCATCCGTGTGCCAGCCAAACTTATGGCGAAGCGTGCCGTCCTCCCAGACCATAATCTTCGGTGCGCACTTAGCGCCCCACTGGGTAAACAGATGCGCCATTTCAAAATGCGTAATTCCGGCAAAGCGGCAAATTCCGATCCAGCGCTCCAGTTTCGAAAAATCGAAGCTATAGGTATCACCGTCCTTGCGGATGTCCAGCAGCTGAACCGTCGTGCGCTCGCCGCCGACCGCAGTGTCCAGAGGCGGTGTAAATACGGGTGTCAGAATCGTATTGATGCCACGCGCCGCATACAGGCGGATAAAGTTTTCCAGAATCTTCCAGTGTTCTTCGCTGAACGGTTTTACATGATAATAGTCTGCCAGACAGTCAGAATGGAACCATTCCGTATGCAAAAGCTTCTGCGGCGGAAGCGACGCATCGACCACATGCAGGTCTGCTTTTAACGTCTCTTTTTCTCCGTCCTCAGTTTCCGTTTCGATCATAATGGCATAGTCCCCGCCTGCAAGCTCCGCATCGACCGTCACATCCAGCCACAGGCTGCGCCACTGTCCGGGTACTTCTTTTGTCAGATATTTTTTGTCCGCGCCATCGCCCTCTGTATCCAGATCGCGCAAAAGATCCGGATACATCCCGGGTACGATGCGCAGATAGTTATCGTCCTGCTCCTTATGGCACGGATAAGCCGAAGGAACCAGCTCAACCCGGCGCAATCTCGTCTCAATTTTTTCCGGCGCTTTTACGGAAACCTTCCAGTAACGTCCCCAGTCTGCCGCCCCAAAATATGCAATCACACAGGATACGGTTTCCCGATGCAGCGTTGAAAGGCGAATGCTCCCCTGTCCATCCGGTGCTTCCTCTGCGAACACCTTTGTCAGCGTGTCCGTAATTTTCCAATTGTTCCCCATGAGTTCCTCCTTACCCCCTGATTTTGTATACGCTGTCTGCAAATTCAGTCAATATGAGCGCTTTTTGCGTCTGCACTAAGCGTATCATAAAAAAGGCAAATCGGCTATGGTTTCTTTTGAAAGGTCTTCCATACGGTGTCCCGAACAGCTTCCACGAACGACAAAACAGGAAAAGCTTCTTTTTCAGAAGCTCACTCCTGCCAGATCATAAATCCTGGCGCAGAGCAGTCTCCTTCATCATTTTTAAGCCAGCCGTTCTGTGCCAGAGCATCGTAATCCAGCACGATCCTGTCACGGCTTTTTGCAACCAGATCCGTAACTTCCACGGCTTCTTCCCGGCACAGATCCTGCAGATAAACTCTGCCTTCGACCGCCTCTCCGAGTTCAACTGTCAGGATTCCGAACTCACCAAATACGCCAATCGGTTTTACAAATGCTCCAAGCTTTACATTCAGGTCAGCTTTCGGTGTAAATATCTTTCGGTCTCCGCATGTTCGCGGCATAAATGCGATGCTCACAGTACCTGTCGCTGGATGGATACTGCAGGCAAGAAACGGAAGTTCTTCTTCTCTTGCAAAAATCTCTGGACAATCCATATTTCTCGTCAGAATAGCCGGCGCTTCCTGCGAAATCGAACGTCCCTCCGGAATCAGGTTTTTCAGCCAGCCTTCTCCTTCCGGACCGGAAAGCATCTCTGTCCAGTCTTTTCTGAGTCCGCCAAATGCTTCTGCCGAACTTTCCCAAATTCCAAACGGAGGTGCGATTCTCTGCCAGCGCAGCGCACGCTCTACTTCGTTCCACTTACGTCCAAAATCCAGGACGTCTGTTTCTGTGCCGCCCCAGCAGGGATGGCGCATCACGCCCATCGAACAGCAAAGTCCTGCTGCCAAAAGCGGTGCATCCTCTATATTCGGAATTCCTCTGCAGCCAAATTGCACTTCCCTGTCCTGGTCGAACATCTCCCAGGTTCGAGCAATCGTCGTGCTGTAGGTAAATTCTTTTACCACGTCATACGTCCGTACATAATCACTGATTGACAGCAGTTTCCCAACGCGTTTCCAGTGCTCCACTTTTTCATCCAACGGACCGCGACACACCGCATGCTCAATTTTCAGGTCAGGTGCATACTGCTTTACAATTCTTGTCATCATTTCTCTATAAGCTGCGTCACCACAATGATATCCCCAGTCTACTTTCCAGTAGTCCACTCCTGCTTTTCTGCACCAGATCGCACGCTCTTTCCAGTAATTTTCCGCCTCTTCTACGGAAAGCGGATGTGCCTCTTCCTCTCCGGTCGCATTGGCACAAATCCACAAACCAAGGCCACGATATCCAAGCTCCATTAGCTTGCAACGAAGCTTTGTAAGACGTTCCCATGGTTCTCCTGTAAAATCCGGAAATTTATCAGCATCCAGCACCAGACTGCCAAATACGCTGACCGCTCCGTTTCCGGGCACATCCTTCCCGACGTCCCAGCCGTCGTCCAGCAGAACATACAAATCTTGCCGTACATTTTTGAAATAGTTTCGGAGCATTCCGTCTTCTGCAAACAGAAAATCCTGAGTCAGCACATTGCGCAGATTTTTCGTATCCTTCCCGTCTTCCACGCTGTTTACGCGAAACTGCGTATCCCAGGTGCACCAATAGTTTCCTGTATCAGGTCCTTTTTGCGGAATCCCGTTCTTTTTTTGTTCTGCCATAATAACCTCCCTTTTTGCAGATCTCTGTAACGCAAACAGCAGTGTGAAAATAAACGGATAAGTTTACTTTTCACACTGTCTGTTTCTGATTATTTTTATTTCATCGCGCGGTCAACTCTCGCCTGCTGTACCGCAATCAGATCATCCAGTCCAAGATCTTTCAGATCCTGAATATAGCTGTCCCAGTCATCCAGGCTCTTTTCACCCATGATGAGTTTTGTCAGCAGTTCCTTGGAATATGTTTCAAGATCTGTGCTGATCTCGTTCGCTTTATTGATTTCCTCTACCGTAGGGATTGCCAAAACTCCCAAATCATGAAAAATACGATGATCCGGATCCTTGATACAGGAAATCGTGAAATCTTTCTTTGCTGTCTGATTGGTTTTTACACCGTTTTTCTCTGCAAACACTACTGTATTATCCATCTCTGTGCTCAGATCATTGTTCAATTTGTATCTTGGGAAAATGGAGCCGTTGCACCAGAGTGCCATGCCTACAGCATCTGTATTTTCCAAAGTGTTGTCCAGAGTATTGCTCATTTTCCCGTCCACCACTTCATAGCTTACACCTTCCAGACCATACTCTGTCAGATCCATAGATTCCTGTGTAACCAGATAGTCCAGAATCTTTGCAATCGCTTCCTGTTTGTCACTGCCTGCAGGCACTGCTGTAGCGGTCCAGCCCATGTTATATGCATTTGAGCCACGGAACAGAGACGTTTCTCCCTCAATTCCATCCACTCGCATTGGTGCAAACCATTGATATTCTGCTCCTTCCGGAACAGTAATGGCCGTTTCCTCCCACAGTTCTGTTCCCCACTGGGAAATTGCAGCCACCTGGTTATTGGCCATGTAAGTGCTGCCCTGACTATCATTCATCTTCAATAATCCGGCTGTGTAAAGTTTCTGCATATACTGGATATAATCCTTTACATGTTCCTGATACCAGGGAGATTCCACTTTATAATCTTTCTGATTATTGACGAACGTCGTTCCAACACCAAGTCCAAACCACTGCGCAACATCTGTAGCAAATCCACTGTAATCTGTCAGAAATGCCTCATCCTTTTGTCCATTTCCGTTCACATCCTGATCCTGAAATGCCTTTAAAGCTTCATAAACCGCGTCCGTCGTTGTCGGCATATCTTTTCCGACTGCATCCAGCCAGTCCTGTCGAATCTGAAAAGCAAGTATGAAATTGGTAGGTTTTCCTTCATAAGAACCGGTTTCATAATCTGTCAGCCAGTAGCACTTTCCGTCTTCCAGCGCAACATGTTTGAAATAGAACTGTCCGGCGTCAGAATTGATAAAATCGGTATAAGTTCCATCCGAATAGGTTTCCCAGATATCGCTGATCGACTGCAGCTGTCCCTGTTTAACCAGGTTTAATTTTGTCTTATCATCCAGAGGAGTAATGTTAATCATATCGTAATTGAACAGTTCTCCGCTCGCCGCCATGGTCTGAATCGTCGTATCAAACTGATCCGGCTCAATCAGATCCAGTTCCAACTTCACACCCTTTGCTGCCAGGTTTTCAGATAATTTATCCCACCGCTTGCTCTTGCCTTCTGTTGACCAGTCTTTTAAAGTGACTGTTTTTCCGTTCGCCCCAGTGTAAGTGTAATTGCGTCCCAGAATTTTTACTACAGTTAAATCGCCATTATCCGTATTGGATTGTGCCACTTCAGTTTGTGCTGTTGTAGCAGCATCACCGGAAGTCGCCGTACTATTGGCTGTATTCGTCTGTCCGCATCCTGCCATACCAGCTGCCAGCAGTACACTCATCGCTGCCGCTATCCCTTTTTTCCAACTCTTTTTCATTCTGCACCCTCCTTATGTCAGAATCTGCCGTCTTTGCGGTCATACTGTTGAACAGTTACTTTTTATTTTATAACCTCTCCGTGCCTGCAGTCACTTCACGGTTATTTCCCGGTTTTATAATTTTTATTTTCTATAAAATAACAGAATACTGTCACTCTTTTAATGAACCGAGCATAACGCCCTTTACAAAATATTTCTGGAAGAACGGATATGTAAACAGAACCGGCAGCGTCGTAAATATAATCATCGCATATTTTAACTGCGCACCAGACATCTGTTTTTTTACCATTTCCGCCGCCATCTGTGGATCCAGGACATCCGTTACCTGTCTGGTACTTTCTACCAGGATCCTGCGCAAAAACAACTGCAGCGGCTGCCACTCCGTTTTCGGCAAATATATCAGTGCATCAAACCAGCTGTTCCACCGTCCCACAATCGTATATACGGAAATAACCGCCAGGATCGGTTTTGACAGCGGCAGATAAATATTTGTCAAAATCGGGATCACTCCTGCGCCATCAATTTTTGCAGCTTCCCTCAATCCTTCCGGAATACTGGAAAAGAACGCTTTCATCAGAATAATATTCCAGATCGAGAAACATACCGGGAGAACCTGTGACAGCGGACTTCCATACAGTTTCAGCTTTGTAATCAGCAAAAACGCTGGAATCATACCGCCTGAAAAATACATCGGGATCAGCAGAAACATATTTACAAATTTGCGTCCTGCCAGATGTTTATACGTCAGCGGATAAGCGATTAGTACACTCGTAACCAGCATCAGAGCAGTCGTCGGAACCGTGTAGAGGATTGTATTCAAATACGCTCTCCACATTTCCCCGTCTCCGGCCAGCATTTTATACGCATCCAGCGAAAACCCTTTCGGGACCAGATAGACATTCATTTTTGCCGCATATTCCGGCGCGCTGATGGAAAGAATCAATACATAATACATCGGATAAACGGTCGCGATGCAAATCAGGAGCACCAGCACATACAGAAGTACCGTTACCGCCGGATTTCCTTCTCTGATTCTGTTTTTTGTTTTGCCTGTTTTCATGTTAATCTCCTGTTACCAAAATCAGTCTTTTCTTTACCATAACCCAAATCCTGTCAGTTTATCGCTCACTTTGTTTGCAATATAAGTGAGTACAAATCCAATTACTGACATGAATAACCCCGCTGCAGCCGTATAACTGTACTGCCCGCCTTCGATACCAATACGGTAGGTATAGGTTCCGATTACGTCCGCAACATCGTATGTCGCAGGGGAATATAAAAGCAGGATCAGATCGCTGTTTGTCCCGAGAATTCCTCCGATCGCCAGAATCAGGTTAATCGCAATAATATTTTTAATTCCAGGCAATGTGATGTACCAGCACTGCTGTCCTCTGTTTGCCCCGTCAATTCTTGCCGACTCATACTGGCTCTGATCGATCGATGTGATCGAAGAAATATACAGAATACTGCCAAAGCCGAATCCTTTCCAGACATTTGTGATCGTATAAATTGCAGGAAACGCCGGTGCCTGATCCCGCCAGTTCTGGTTCGGCAGCCCAAACACTGCAGAAAGGAAATTGCTGATCAGTCCCCCCTGATCGATAAAAGAAATCACCATGCCCGCTACGACGACCGTAGAGATGAAATAGGGCATATAGCTGGCTGTCTGCGCAATCTTTTTAAAACGGAGCCGCTTGATCTGGTCGATTAAGAGCGCAAACAGAATCGGGGCCGTAAATCCAAACAGCAGATTCATTCCACTCAGCACCAGTGTATTTTTAATCAGACGTCCGAAATATTTTCCTTCTACAAACCGTTTAAAATGCGTCAGGCCAACCCATTCCACTCCTTCACCCCAAAAAGGAGAACCTGGCATATAATCCTGAAACGAGATCACAAGGCCGAACATCGGTCCATAACAAAAAACAATAATCAGAAGAAAGACCGGAAGCATCAGTAAGTACAACTGGATATTCTCTCTGACAACTGCCTGGCTCATCTTTCCTTTCTTTTTTTTCGGTTTCCCCATGCTCTTTTTCCTCCCTTGCGTTGTTGATGGTTTTATTTTACTGGCCGCTCCTTCAGATCTCAATTTGAAAGTTTTTTGTTCATTATGAATTTTTTTTACTGCTCTGCATCCTCCATTGACACCCTTTCTTCTTTTTGCCACAATAAGGAAAAAGGGGAGAAAAGAGGTTTTAAAATGGAGTCATCTTTTAAAATATTACTGGTGGACGATCAACAGATTGTACTGGACGGTCTGAAAAAACAGCTCAACTGGTCCCGTTTTAACGGTCTCATCTGCGGCTGCGTTTCGGATGGAGCAGAGGCCATAAACTTTCTGCAGACCTGCCGTCCTGACGTTATCATCTCTGACATCAAGATGCCGCATATGGATGGAATTGAACTTGCCAGACAAATCAGCGAATCACCGATTTTATCCGGCATTCCTGTGATTCTTTTGTCCGGTTACCGCGAATTCGAATATGCCAAAAGTGCCATGCAGTATCATGTACAGCACTATATTTTAAAACCTGTCACCCGGCAGAAACTCGAACAGCTGGAAGATATTCTTACAGAATTATATAAAAGCAAGGAAGCCTCTCATCAGAAAATTCTTGCCCTGTCAGAAAGCAACTATCAGAAGGAACTTTTTGATGCGCTGCGCCATCACGATATCAGCTGCATTGAAGATTTTTTCCATTCTCCGCTTTACCATAACTGCATGAGCGATCCAAATCTCTGCAATTTGATGGGTACCAGGATTCTGACCACCCTGTATGACTATCTTGGGGAAATTCATTTTACAGAGCAATCTCTGCTCACTTCAAAAACACATACGCTGGAAACCTGGTATTCCCTTCCAAATCCGGCTTCCAAAGCAAATTATCTGGAAACTCTGTATTTTGATATTTTAAACCTGCTCTTATCACAGAAGAACAACAATACTTCCGCGCTGTACCGTTATGCGCTACAATATATCGACACGCACTATACTAACCCGGATTTTTCTATTTCTGCCATGGCGGACAATATGAACATCACGCTTTCCTGGCTGAGCACACTTTTCAAACAGCATGCCGGCAAAAACTTAAACAACTATGTAACGGAAAAGAGACTCGAGCGTGCCTGTCTTCTGCTTGCTTCTCCCTTATACTCAATCGGAGAAGTTGCCCATAAATGCGGATACGATGACGCTGGTTATTTTTCCTCGCTTTTCCGGAAAAAAATCGGGATGAACCCAACAGAATACCGTAATTGCCGTCTGTAATCAACCCGATATAGAAATCGCAATCTGCATCATTCTAGCTGCTGCATTCGGAAAGGAGATCTGTATGCGCCGAAAAATTTTTATTACATTGTGCAGCGTCCTGTCCGCTGTCTTTCTGACCTCTTATCTTTTTATATTTTTCCTGTTCCGTTCCGTCCTGTTTCAGGAGATCCGACAGCAGCAAATCAATCTGCAAAAATATAACGAAACCATTTTTACCAGCTATATTGATTCCTTCAGCATGGTTCCATTTCAGTTGGTCAACGACGAAGAAATCGGAGAACTCGCCAACACGAACAATAGTTCCTATCTGGATATGTTCCGTGCCCGGGAACTTCTGCGCAAAAAATTCAATAACTATCTCAATCAGCAGCTTTTTACCTCCAATCTCGACTGCCGTATTCTGTTTTACTTAAACGATACGCTTCCTATGGATTCCTATTGCGATGCCTATACGCTTTCTGAGCACGTTGCGCTGCGTACCTGTCAGGTTTATTCTTCCCGTCTTGTGAAAGATCAGGAATGGTATAAACGCACCGGAAAAATAACCTGGTCTCCCTATTTTTTCATCAATAAGGATACCGATGAACTCTGTTATTCCAAATATGTCTACAATTATGCGATAAATTCTTCCTCAGAGGGAATCGGAACTGTCGTGATCGCCATTCCGGAAAATGCTTTCCTCGAAAAAATTTCTGCCGGATCCATTACTCCGAACAGCAGATTTTTTCTGAGCAACGAATATCAGGAGCTTCTTTACGCTTCCAGCGAAGTTTCCGACAGCTTATTTCTCAGCGCGCTTTCCAAAAGCTCCGGACAGATCCTGCGCGATTCGACTTCCCATGAACGCTATCTGGTCAGTACTTCTTCCATGAACCAAGATCTTTTCCTCACCTTCCTGACCCCTCTTTCTGACATTGAGCAGATTGTAATTACCGCACTATTTCCCTATATCCTTTTTGTACTGATCGCTTTTTTCCTACTGATCTGTGTTTTGTATCTGCTTTCCCGCAAAATCACCGAGCCGATAATTTCCCTGGCGGATCTGATCAGCACCATCGAGGATACCAGAACCTTTCAGACACAACGGTTTTCGGTTTATCACGACGCGGAGCTTCAGGTGCTTTGTCACAGTTTTACAGCGCTGATTCAACGGGAAAATCTGCTGATGGATCAGATTATCGAAGAAAACAGGCAAAAACGTACCGCCATGCTCCACGCTCTGCAGGCTCAGATCAACCCGCATTTTCTCTATAACGCACTCGATATGGTCAGCTGGCATGCCCTCAGTAAGGGCGAAGACTCCATCGCAGACATTGTTTCCTCAATTTCCAATCTGATGCATTACAGCATTTCCCGTCCGGATTCAACTGCCTCCCTTTCCCGGGAAATCGAAAATATCCGGGAATTTATCCGAATCTATCAGATGGAACGCCCCTGCGACATCCAGCTGATCCCGGATTTCTCTCCCGAACAAGCGGATCAGATCCCGATCCCCAAGTTTACCCTGCAGCCTCTCGTGGAAAATTCGATTCTGCATAATGCGAATCTCGACCATCTCACCATCCGGATTCAGATTCACAGGCAGCCTGATTGCACCGAGATTTCCGTTACAGACGACGGAATCGGAGCAGATCCGGAACAGCTGAATGCCTTTCTGCGTTATGAAAACACTTCCCTGACCGTCAGCAGCGGTTTTGGAATCCGAAACGTCAATGAACGCTTACAGCTCCATTTTGGCAACAACAGCCACTTATCCTATCAAAAGGATTCCGACGGGCATCTGACCGCTTCCCTGTTTCTGATGTCGGCACCACTTTCCTGAAAGTACAGTCAGGCATTTTAAAAGCGCTTCACGAATTATTTTTTCTCCGTGAAGCGCTTTCTATGTTTTCTGGACTGCAAGCAATCCGCCATTATAGGAACCTTTTCCTCATTATTAAATAAACAGCGTGCATCCCTGTTTCCGGAAATGCTCGATTTTTTCATCCAGCACACGCTCTTTTATTCCGAACTTTTCTGCAAGACAGCTTTTACACAGAAACGACGTGCTGCCCCGGTTGACAAATTTCCGATAAGCTCCCCGATCCAGCTGGGTCAGCTCCTTTCCGCATTTCATGCAGGTGTCCATTACAGATCAACGACCTTGCAGCGGTAGACTGCACAACCATAAGGCTCCAAGGCCTTACGGACCGTTCCGTTGAGCGAAGGCAGATCTTCCCCGGTCCAGACCTCCTTCATCTGCAGAGTTTTTCCGGTGCTCATCGGAAGACCGACTTCGTCCAGATTCAGATTTGCTACTACGCTTTCGTCCTTTAAGTTGAAGAAACCGATTGCCAGATCGCCATTGGAAAGCTGTCTGGAATAAATGAGGACATCGTCTCCACTCCAGATTCCGTCCAGACGGATCGGCTGACGGCACAGAGGATCCTGATTGATCGCAATCAGCTCTTTATTTTCCAGAATCTTCTTCGTCTCTTCATTCATATTACGGATATCGCAGCCAATCATCAGCGGAGAGCCAAACAGCGCCCAGATTGAATAATGCGTTCTGTACTGAACGTCATTGCAGCCGCTTAACCCAACGTTTCCTTTGCCGTACATGCCTACAACCAGCATATCCATATCATTAAAGCAGCCGACGCTATGATACGGATGAAGCTTTGCCTGCTGTTTGGTCAGATCCTTGATCGATTCCCAGCTGTCGAAAATATCGCCGGTGGAACGCCACATGCTCGCGCCGGTTTCCTTAATCCATTCATGCGTCTGATCTGCGCCCCAGGAGCATGCGGAAAACAGGATATCCCTGCCGCAATTTTCCAACGCGATGCCCATTCTGCGGTATAAATATTTGCCCGGAATGATGTTGCTGTGATAGCAGTAATCGTATTTCAAAAAATCCACACCCCAGGATGCAAATGTGTCTGCATCGATAAATTCATGCTCGAAGCTGCCTGGATATCCGGCACAAGTCAGGTTGCCCGCACAAGAATACATACCAAATTTCAACCCTTTGGAATGCACGTAATCCGCAACCGCTTTCATACCGTGGGGGAACTTCTCCGGATCTGCAATCAGACGTCCTTCCTCGTCTCTCTTTCTTAAAGACCAGCAGTCATCAATGACCAGATACTCATATCCGCAGTCCAAAAGCCCCTGCTCCACCATTTTGTCCGCAGTTTCCATGATCAGTTTTTCATTGATATTCTCACCAAATGTGTTCCAGCTGTTCCAGCCCATCGGCGGCGTTAATTTTACCATACCCCTTGACCTCTCTTTCGTTATCCGTTATCGTAATTGTAGCATGACACTTTTGTTCTCTTCCATGGGTTTTTGTTGCAAATACATGGATTATTTATTCACGTCAGGACAATGCCGGAGGTATGTGCCCAAAGGCCGCTGCAGACTGCCTGCAGGATGTTTTTAGACGTCATCCCCGGCATCCTGTAAATCAGGAGGTCTCTTTATGAATTCATCTGTTTTTGGGTCCGATTCCCAGCCCGGTCTCACCCTGCTCGCCACAGGCAGGCAGGACTGCAGCGATCTGCATTCCTGGGGACCCGGCGTCCGTCCGGTCTATATCATCCATTATATTCTGCGCGGGCAGGGCATTATCGAATATCATAAAAAAACTTTCCCCGTTCACACCGGCGAAAGCTTTCTGATTTATCCTTATGATACGATTCGCTATTATCCTGACCCGGGGAATCCATGGGAATATACCTGGGTGGAATTTACCGGAAAAGAAGCTGCCTCTCTGCTCGATCAGACCGCCTTTTCCCCTGCCGCGCCCGTCTGTCCCACGATCTGCCCTGCCCGGCTCCGACAGCTTTTTGCTGATCTGCAGCCCCTCGACCTTTATCACCAGAACCGCAATGAAGCAAATGGCATACTCCGCACGCTGCTCGGTCTTTATGCCGATTATGCCCCGGCACCCGGTCTGCCCGACTCTCCTGCTTCGTCCCTTCTGGCAAATGCAGTTTTTCTGATCCGCTCCAATTTTCATCATGAGTACTTCCATACCGAACAGCTTTGTCAGATGCTCGGGGTCAGCAGAAGCACGCTCTACCGCGCCTTTCAATCTGAACTGAACATTTCTCCCGGCGAATTTTTATCGAATTTCCGCATTCATCAGGCATGCCGCCTGCTCGAGCTCGGCAATTCCGTCAAAACAGCTGCTGTATCCTGCGGCTTCTCGGATGCTTTTTACTTCTCCCGGGCATTCCACCGACGTATGGGCGTCTCACCGTCAGATTACCGCAGGCAGCCGCAAAAGCAGGACGCTGGAAGCGAATATTCGCGGCTGGTGTTCTGACCGGCGGAACGCACAGCCATGCGCTGCGGCACGGTCTGCAGGGCGACCTCTCCAAGTACAGCGCAGCGCCTCACCAACGCCGTTCCGTCCAATGCGGTTTCGCGCGCTGCAGCGTCTTCTGCCCCGATCAGTGGCTCTGCAGCTTTTCACCTGACCTCAAAGCCTTCCTCATAGCAAAGTTCGCGGTCCTCCTCTTCCACAAACTCTACGACAATCCTGCCACGCTGACTGATACGCTCCACAAACGAGTCTACCAATTTGGCCTGTCCCTGCAGCTCTGCTTCCACACGTCCATCCGTTAAATTTTTCACCCAGCCGGTCAGCTGCAGCTCTTTTGCCAGACACAGCGCGCTGTAGCGAAAGCCCACCGCCTGCACGCGTCCTGAAAAATAAATATGCTTTCGGATGCAGCCGGCTTTCTTCAACTGCTCCCGCTCTGTCTCCGAGAGTTCGCTTGCCAACTCTGCATCCCACTCCTCTGCGCATTTCGCTTCTGCAGACGGCTCTGGTTTTCTTCTTCCAGCTCTGGCAAAGAGTCTTTCCCAAAAGTCCATATATTTCCTTTCTCCTTTGTGGTGCGGTCCGGAATATGCCCGTACACAGTCCGTAAGTTCTGCGCTGCGTTCCGACATGTCCGCAGACTGCGTTCTGTCTCAGGTTTTCAACCGTGTCCGCAGACTGCGGAAAAAATCTTTCAGCATCTGGCTGCATTCTTCTTCCAGCACGCCCTTAAACAGGCTGACCTGATGATTAAATGCCGGTTCCTGCAGCAGGTTATAGATTGATCCTGCGCAGCCTGCCTTTGGATTCATGCAGCCGATCATAACCTCCGGAATTCGCGCCTGCACGATGGCTCCGGCACACATCTGGCAGGGCTCCAGCGTCACATACAATGTGCAGTCTTCCAGCCGCCAGTCACCCAGCTTTTTGCTCGCCCGCTTAATCGCTGTGATCTCCGCATGCGCCAGTGTGCTTTTGTCTGTATTTCGTCGATTATAGCCCCTGCCGATCACCTGTCCGTCATGCACGATCACGCAGCCGATTGGCACTTCGCCGAGTGCTGCCGCTTTTTTCGCCTGTCGGATCGCATCCTTCATATATTTTTCATGTATCGGGCGCTTTTCTTCCTGCTCCCGAAGCCACTGATCTTTTTTCGCCTGCTTTGCAGCCTGCCGCGCCGCTTCTTTTTCCTCTTCTGTACGGATTCTTGCCATAATTGCTCCCTGTGTTTCAAATATAAAATGTCAGCTTTTCATGATCTGTACCGAGAACGCCCAGAAATCTGCTGAATGTTTCCAGAAAAAGCATACCAGCCCCTTTTCATTCCCGCAAGTAGGTTTTTGCTGTCTGCCATTTTTCCGATCATTTCTCCCGCCGGTTCGACCACCCTTGCTTAAATCTCCACCCGCTTCATATAATACCCGTAATCGCCCGGCGATGCGGATTCTTTTTCACCCTCAAAGGCTTCGAATCCGAACATTTCCGCCACCATTTTTTCCCGGTCGTAAAAATTGCCGGGCACGCCGATATAATACTGCCATGCATCCTTTTGCCGGATTCTGCCCAGAATCAGATGACGGTAATTATAGTAGCCATGCAGCAGGAAGCTGTTATGTACTAACTTCTGGTATTCCTTGCACAGAACCACAAAATCCTTCGGCGCAATGGAAAGATATTCCCGACTGTCGCGGAACGGATGAATTTCCGGATACATCGTGCACAGCTGCTCCCATTTATCCGCGCTGCAGACCGGCTCACGCGATGGAGAGGACGGCGATTTCGGCGCAGCGGAAGGAAAAGGAATCGTCGGCTCGGACGCTGACACAGATGGCGCTTCCGGAGTGGGCTGCCGCTTCGTTGCCGCGAGCTCCTTCGCCATAGTGGATTGCTCTGTTGCCGCGGGCTCCTTTGACATGGCGGACTGCTCTGTTTCGGCAGGCTCCTTCGCCATAGTGGACTGCTCTGTTGCCGCAGGCTCCTCCGACATGGCGGACTGCTCTGTTTCCGCGGGTTCTTTCGGTGTGGACTGCTTTTCCATCTCGCTGCCGCGCCGCTCCGGATACGGAATAATTTCTCCAGCTCCGGGCTGCCGGGGTGAATTTATCTGCGATGACCGCGCCTCCATCTGTTGGAACGGATCCCCTTGTACCTGCGATTGCTGCTGCAGCTGCAGCGTCTCTTTCTGTGCCGGAATTTCGACCGGTTCGTGCCAGTTTGCAATCAGCATTCTTTTTCCGGACAGTAAAATCCGAAGCTGCGCAGTCTGCTGCCAGCTTTCCTCCCGGCTGTTATCCAATTCGCCCGGCTCCGGCATCCGCCACACCATGCAGCAGTTTCCGTTGCCGCCCTGCAAACTAATCCTTCCGACCGTTCTCTCATGTTCTTCCTGTAACCGAAACTCCCCGCAGTCCTTGCCCGGAAGGTTTTTAACTTTTACTTCCATCCGGTTGTGTCCGTTTTGTTCCTCTATTCTGACAAATCCGGCATTTTTGATTTTTACGCCGTCTTCCAGATAATCCAGATATGCGATTTGTTTTCGATATTCCGCCATGCCTGTCCTCCTTTTTCCATCCCATTCGTTTTTCAGAAAACCTGATAGTAACTTATGCCCCTACTCTGCATTTTATGATTCCTGTTCTGTATGGGTTGGCAAAATCATATACTCCGGTAACAGATATTCCTGCAGAATGGAGCTTTCCATGGCAAATGTTCTCGCACATCTTTCCTCCATCCTCATTCCTGCCGTGATCTTCTTCGTCATCGGCTATGGGTGGATTCATAAATGCAATCTCTACGACGACTTTATAAACGGCGCAGCGGACGGTCTGAAAACGGTCGTCGGCATCGTCCCAACGCTCATCGGGCTGATGATGGCAGTCGGGATTCTGCGGGGCTCCGGGCTGCTGGATCTTCCGGGAAAGCTGCTGCAAAAATACGCCGCTGACAGTTCCATAAGCGGTATGTTCCCGGAGTTTTTCCCACTCATTTTCATCCGCCTGTTTTCTTCTTCCGCGGCGACTGGACTGGTGCTCGATATTTTCAAAACCTACGGGACAGATTCTCTGGCAGGACGCATCACGTCGATTCTGATGAGCTGCACAGAAACCTGTTTTTACACGATGTCTGTTTATTTTATGACGGCGCGCGTTTCCAAATCCAGATATACGCTGGCAGGCGCGCTGCTTTCTACCGCCGTCGGTGTCGTTATGAGCGTGCTGCTGGCATATCTGATGTAAATTTCCACAAAAACAGCGGACAGCTACGCATCGAACGATGTATGACTGCCCGCCTGCAAACTATGCTTCTGTTCAGCATCCAAATGCTATATCAACAATCTATCTCCGATCCATCCCCCTGCAAAAAATCACTGCCGCAAACGTACTGACAAGTGTCGCCAGCACCGCAGGACCGACCACTGCGGCGGGGCTGGCGCTTCCGTACTGGCTGCGATAGGCGATCATGTTGACCGGAATCAGCTGTAGGGACGAAATATTTAAAATCAGGAACGTACACATTTCATTGCTCGCCGTATCTTTTGGAACGTTTTTCAGATACCCCGTCTGTCTCCGTTTTTCTTCCAGCTGTGCAAGATCCTCCATCGCCTTTAAGCCCGCCGGAGTTGCCGCCCAGCCAAGTCCGAGGACGTTTGCAACAATATTGGTGGAAATTGACTCCCGCGCCGGATGATTTTTCGGAATCCGGGGAAATAAAAACGACACAAAAGGGCTGATGCCGCGCGTCAATGCAGCAATCAGCCCCGCCTGCTGTGCGATTTTCATCAGACCTGTCCAAAGTCCCATGATCCCGCACATCGTAATACATAAATCCACAGCTTCCCCGGCACTTTCCAGGGCGGCGTTGGACACCGCCTCCAGATTGCCGGTAAAAGCTCCGTATAAGATTCCAAGAACAATCATTCCTGCCCAGATTGCATTCAGCATCGCGTTACCCGCTTTTCTTTCAGCCTATGCAAAACAGGAAAGCGTTATGCCTCTCCCTCCTCGATCGCAGCTTTGCGGCTGTTGATCCTACGGATAATTTCCATATCGAATTTAGGCTTTCTGCCATAGGTATAAAGACCGTTCATTTCCTGCTCTACATCGTACAGCTGGGTGTAGCAGAAGCCGAACATCTTCGGATTGTCCAAAAGCACATCCGTCAGACCCTTATAACGTGCAAGGAACTCTTCCTCGGTTCTGGGTCCGTCGCCGTAGCCCCAGCTGTCCTTATTCACGCCCTCAACATCCCACTTGATGCCGCCGTACTCGCTGATGAATACCGGAATACCGACAATCTGTTTCTGTCTCGGCGCATGGTTATCCCATGCCAGAATGCCGTCCTTTGCATAGCTCTCATAATGACTTGCGAACTCTTCCGGGTTCTGCTCGTAGTCGTGCAGATCGTAAATATCAGTAATAACATGGAAATTGCCGCTGGTATCGATGCATGGTCTGGTCGTATCGTAGAGCTTCGTCATCCGATAGACAATTGCCAGAAGGTCGTCATCCTGCTTGCGCCCTTCATAATCCCATGTCTCGTTAAACGGGCACCAGCCGATGATCGCCGGATGATTGAAATCCCTTTCAACCGCTTCCATCCATTCAGGCAGGAAGTTTTTCAATCCATCCGGTGCGCTCGGATCCATCCCCCAGTTACCCTGCTCGCCCCATACAAGATAGCCCAGGCGATCGCAATGATACAGGAAACGGGGCTCGAACACTTTTTCATGCAGACGCGCGCCGTTGAAGCCTGCTGCCATCGACAGCTTCACATCGTTTTCCAGCGCTTCATCGGTAGATGCGGTATAAATGCCGTCCGGATAAAATCCCTGATCCAGAACGAGTCTCTGGAACACGGATTTTCCGTTAATCAGCACCTTTTCCCCGGAAATTGTGACATTGCGCAGTCCGAAATAGCTGTGAACAGTATCTTTCCCAAAAGTAATTGTCAAATCATACAGTCTGCCTGCTCCAGCCTCCCACAGATGCACTTCGGAAAGAGGCAGCGTCACAACAACATTTCCGCCAGCAGTTGTGGTTTCCGCCTGGCCACAGCGTCTTCCTTCATAAAACGCTTCTGCGCAGAACGATCCGTCGCCGACAGTCACCGCTTCGATCGTAATCGTGCCTGCTTCCACGTTCGGAAAGAAGCGTGCTTTTTTCACATAATTTTCCGGCACGAACTCAAGCCAAACCGTCTGCCAGATACCGGTGGTTCTGGTGTATTCACAGCCATGGGAATAGTAGAGCCCACTCTGTTTGCCATGGGGCTGTTTGCCGCTTCTCAAATCGTCCTCTGCGTATACGGCGATATCGTTTGCACCGGCCTGTACATAAGCCGTGATATCGAATGTAAAAGAGGTATAACCGCCTTTATGCCGTCCAACCTCTGTTCCGTTGATCCATACGCGCGTATCATAATCCACCGCGCCAAAATGCAACAGAACGCGTCCTTTTACCTCCACTTCGGTCAGTTCTACGGTCTTATGATACCATACGGCATCCATGTAATCCTTATAGCCGATTCCGCTCAGATCGCTTTCCGGGCAAAACGGAACGATGATCTTTTTCTCCCAATCCTTCTTTTCATAAAAACAACGGTCTACGCCGCTTTTACCAAAGTCGAAAGAAAAATCCCATTCTCCGTTTAAGTTTTTCCATGTGCTTCTTTCCCACTGAGGAAGCGGATGCTCCGGTCTGGGCATTGTGTTCATAATGATAGTTCCTCCTTTTATAAATCCCCTGCTCTGTTGTTGTGCCTGAAAAAGGAATATTTTTCCGGCATCTGTTCTTTTTCAGAATACACTCACACAAGCCTCCGAACAATCAAGAAAACACCATAAATCCCTGTAAAATTGCACAATCCTCTTTTTCCGTCAGATGCCCTCGCCATCAAATGCAGGAATAAAGCTTTCCTGCGCCGTTTCCTGATCCTGAATAAATCCGTTTTCGATTCCGTTTTCTATCGCGAAATCAATCAGAGTTTCGTATTCGTCCTCCGTCAGACGGCGCTGCAGACCTGTCAGGCAGGCTTGTGCAGATTCAGGCTGCGCTGCGCTTTTCTCCCGCAAGGGCTCTGGCGCCGCCAACTTCTTCTGCGTAAGCTTTGGCAGCGTCTTCTCCAGCACAGACGGAATCGGCGTGTACTGATTCATCAGACTGATATAAATCCGCTCCCCATAGGTTTTTAACAGATAGGAAAGCACTCTCTTCGAATCTGCCTCCTGTCCCGGCAGGGCGAGATGCCGCACGATAACGCCTTTTTTCATTAAAAATTCTGCGTCCTCGTCGGCTTCTTCACATGCATCATTCATCTGCGCCGCTAAAAGCAGCGTCCCATCCGGCGCTGCAAAAACCGGCTCGCCGACCTGTCTGACCATCTCTGCAATCGCCGCTGTTGCTGTTTCAAAATAATCCGGCGCATTCGAAAGCAGCCCGGAAAGCGCTGCAGATTCATATTTCAGATCGGGCAGATAAATATCCACAAGCCCGTCCAGCAGCTGCAGCGTGCTGACTTTTTCATAAGAGGAGGTATTGTATACAATCGGGATCCGCAATCCTTCCCGCTTTGCCGCCCGCAGCGCCGGAACAATCAGCGGTACAAAATGCGTCGGTGTCACGAGGTTGATGTTGTTCGCGCCCTTTTCCTGCAGTTCCAGAAAAATTTCTTTCAGCCGTTCCACCGAAATTTCCCGTCCGGCTTCTCCTGCCGCAATATCATGGTTCTGGCAAAACACGCACCGCATCGAGCAGCCGCCAAAAAACACTGCACCCGAACCTGCCGTGCCCGAGATGCACGGTTCTTCCCAGTAGTGCAGCGCTGCTCTTGCCGCCCGCAGCGTCCCCGTCTGCAGGCAGTAGCCGATCTGCCCCGCCATACGATTGACGTGGCAGTTACGCGGACAGAGTGTGCAGTCTGTCAGCAGCTTTTCCAGATTTTCCGGCAACGGTAGCGTCCCGCTGTTATCCTTTTTGATCGTTTCCACGTTTTATTTCCTCTTTCTCTTCGTCTTGATACAATTCCATTCCCGGGAATGAAAAACGAGTGAACTATAACTAAAAAACGCCCGGAGAAATTCTCTTCCTCCGGACGCCCATATTCTTCCGGGCTTCTCCCGAAAGACTGTTCTCTTTTTCAAAGACCGTGCGGCACGCTTCGAACCGAAACCCATATCCGTTACCTTTACAGTTAACTCCGCCAGGCACCCTTGCGGCACACGGGAATTTCTGTTTAGTGCTGCTTTGTTCCCAACCTGACACGGTTCACAGACACCCGTTGCGCAAGACCCAAACTTCATCGCCACTTGTAAAGGGCAGCAATATGAGCCAAAAGCCCTCGGCGTACCATCACCCCTGCTATAGCGGATTTCAGGTTCAGGGGGCCGCTGCTCCCCCGGCTGCACGGTGGTTACAGTATAATCATTTTCCTGAGATTTGTCAATGAGATTCCGTTCACTCATGGCTTCGTCTGCAAAAGAAGAGGCGATTCGCGACAATAGAATGTTTGCGGAGTGCGTATTCTATTGTACTACAAATGCTACAGGTGAACTGTACCCTCCATGCTGCATTGCACCGAACTTCTCTACTCTACGCGAGCAGTTCGATCAGTTCCTTCACTTCCAGCAAATCCTGCACACAGTAATCATAAATCTGACGAATTTCCTCGTCCGGCTGTACCATATCCGGCACCATAACCGCCGTCATTCCCGCAGCCGCAACCGCACGGATTCCGTTAAAAGAATCCTCGATTCCCATCGCATTTTCCGGCAAAACGCCGACTACCTCACAGGCTTTTAAATAAATATCCGGCTCCGGCTTACTTTTTTCCACCATATCACCGGAAACAATTTCCTGAAAATATCCGCTAAGGCCGGTGCGCTCCAGATGCTTTCTGACAAGCGGGCCTTTCGTAGACGATGCGATCGCCGTTTTGATCTGCTTTTCCTTCAGATATTCCAGCAGCTCCCTTACACCCTTTTTAATTGGAAGTTCCCGTTCCAGACTCTCCTGAAACAACGCCATAAACCGTTCCCGATATTTTTCATAGGGAAAGGTTCCATTCGGATACCAGGGCTCCTCCGTCTCCATAATATGTCTGCGAAGTGATGCTTCATTTCGTCCGCAGCCGCCATAGACTGCTTCCTCCGCCAGCGTGAGTCCCAGCTGCTTTGCCGCCTCAAAACAGCATTCGCAGCTCATTCGCTCCGTATCGAACAGAACGCCGTCCATATCAAAAATTACCGCTTCCAGCTTTTTCATTTTAATCCTCCATCACACCAGTCCCATTGTCCGGAAAATAAACAGCCATCCAGTCATCGTCAACGCAGAAAACAATGTTGTCAAAACAACGACGCTGGATGTCAGCGTGCCGTCGTGTCCCATATTTTTCGCCATAACAAAGCAGCTCACCGTGCTGGCAGAGCCGAGCATCACGATCAGAGCAATCAGATGCTCATGTGTATAGCCGAGCATCACGCCAATTGGAAGAAAAATTGCCGCCAGACCGATCAGCTTGATAAAGGTTGCAACAATCGCCGGTTTGATTTTTCCGGCAGCCTGCTTTAAATCGAACGAAGCACCCAGCGCCATCAAACCAAGCGGGGTCGCCAGAACGCCGACATTGGAAACCGTTTTGTCCAGAATTTTCGGCATCGGAAGGCGCAGTCCCGACCAGATCATACCGGCTAAAATACCGAGTATAATCGGGTTTGTTACAATTCCCTTTCCTGTCTTTAAAAGCAGCGCCTTGTCCACTTTTCCGCGCTCCGGCTTTAAAATCGACAGAATAACGACTGCCATCACATTGTAAAGCGGCACGGTTCCGATAATCATCAGCGGCGCCATTCCGGCGTTTCCATAAATGTTCTGAATGATCGCGATTCCCATCAGCGCCGCGCTGCTCCGGTAAGACGCCTGCACGAACTCGCCCTGAATGGATTTATCCTTTAATAAGAGGGAAATCAGGTAACAGATCCCGATTCCGAGAAATGTTGCAGCAAAACAGTACGCAACATAACCCATATCCCAGACTTCCGCAAGGTCAACTGTCGCCAGATCTTCAAACAGAAGCGCCGGCAAAGCCACCTGAAAGACAAATTTGTTAAGGCGTTTTGTAAAAAGCTCGTCTATCCAGCCGATTTTCTTAAACAGACACCCCAGCATCATCGTCAGAAAAATCGGTACCGTCGCATTCAGACAAAAAAGGAGATTTTCCATTCTTATAAAACCGCCTTTCCGGTCAGGTAAAAGTTCGACCATGCCCGGTTCCCTACAGCATCCTTTAATTCTACCCTTACAAACGTTTCATGCGGTTGGATCTCATAAACGGCTTCTTCCACGCATTCCCCGACTGTCGCGCGATCGTCCGACCATACCGCATCCGTGAAAAAGACGATTTCCTTCACCGGCGTGCTGTGCACGATCAGACTGTTATCCTTTTTCTCAATCCAAAAACGCGGCCCCTGGGATGCATAAAAACGCCCCTGAGCAATCGCTTCCAGGATTGCATCGCGGCTCAGCTCATCCGCCTGCACCATCAGGTAAGATTTTGTTTCGTCGCCTGTGTACTGATGCGCGTCGTCCGCTGCCATGCAGGGCAGCACATATCCCTGCGCTGCCAATTCATCCAGGATGATACCCGAATAGGGTCTGCAGTTCCACGGCACACCCGACGTCGTATTATAAATCTCGCAGCCGTCCAGATCTTTTAACAGGCGCACCTCGCTCGCCCGGTTCATCGACCATGCCGGATGCGCCAGAATTGCAATGCCTCCGGCTTCATGAATCCGATCGATCATCAGCTGCGCCTGCTTTTCTTGTAATTCCGGTCCTTTTTCCAGCTTCGGCTCCTTCTGCATACCGATTCCGACGACATGATAAATGCCGTCCCTGACATTGTTGCCAACGTCATATTCTGCCCCGCTCAAAAGCAGAAAATTTTCCTCCTGGCGCTCTTCTCCCATAAACCAATGATCCGTCAGGGCAAGAAAGTCGTAGCCTTCCTCCCGATACAGTCCGATAACTTCTTCCGGCGACAGACGGCCGTCAGAATTGGTGGAATGAGTATGGAGATTTCCTTTATACCATTTTTTCCCGAATTGATCTGTTATCATAGATTCTTTTGTTCCCCTTTTCTTTTTGCTTCGATCCGTGCTCCCACACCGGGAGCCTCGTCATGTGATTCCCGTTTGAACACTTTTCATGCTCTCATCGTAGTGTAGCATGACGATTTTTGATCTGCAAGTCCTGCTTTCCTGTTCCGTCGTATCTTCCTGATACCTGCCTTGCATCTTTCTCCTGTTTTGCTTATAATAGGGATGAATACGTCCCCATTATTCGTTTTAGGAGGCACTATGGATTTGAAAGACCTTTACAAAGAACTGGAAAAAGATAACGCTGCCCAGATCATTCTCGCCCTCTCAAAGCTCTACAACCAACTGCGCCAGCAGCGGCTGGTCAAATGGGTAGAAGCCTATCCGGAATACTGGCACATGCTCTGTAATCCTGCTTCCCCGGAAACGGCCCGAAGCGTTACGCCCGAAATCGCCGAGCAGGTAATGAAAACACTGCAGGAATACGATCAGACCGAGCTGCAGATGGTCTGGCTCTTCCGCTATGGAACGCTGCTCGATGTTTTCGGAAATGCTACGGATGAAAAGATACAATAGAATGCACGCTCTGCGAGCATTCTATTGTCATGAATAAAAAACGGCGCATATTTTCCCAAAATTTTGCTATTCTATTTTCTTCCAAAATAAATTTGAATTTTTTTACGAAAAAGCTTGCCAAGCAGAAGAAACTGTGTTATTATAATTTTCGTCGCTGAGATACATCAGCGAGAGAGAAAATGCGACAGTAGTACAGTTGGTAGTACGCCACCTTGCCAAGGTGGAGGTCGCGGGTTCGAGCCCCGTCTGTCGCTCTTCTAAAAAGACAGTATACAATAGAATGCACGCTTTGCGAGCATTCTATTGTCATGAATAAGCGGTTTCCGAGGATTCGGAAGCCGCTTATTTTTCGCATTTTCCATCAATAACAACGTTCCGAAAATCATATTCCATCTTTCCTCTCATTTCTGCGCACACTTTTTGCGCATACCGAGTTTGCGTCAAGTGCACGCAGACACAAATCTCGTTCTTCCCTCACATTGACAACTAACTGTAGGAATGCTAGAATAATTTGGCATAAGGCATAATTGAATAAATGCGTAAGGTGTCAGACCATATGCGTCTGGTGAAAAGGGAAGCGGGTGCAAATCCTGCGCGAACTCGTCACCGTGATTCGCAAGCGACGGCTTATTACCACTGGGAGACCGGGAAGGGAGCCGAAGCGTCAGAGCGTTCAGTCGGGAGACCTGCCTTTCGCAGTACAGGAATGAAAAGTTACCGTTCACCCGCGACATTCGCAAAACCCGCGTCTTCGACGCTCTCCGCTGCTTCGCAGCTCATTTTTGCTTACAAAACGGTACGAGTGAACGGTAACAATGAAAATTCATGCCACGAGAAACTGGCAGTACGAAATCTGCAAAATCAGAAACACTTCTGGTTTTATTTTGTTGCGCTCCGAGATTCGAAGCTATGGCTCCGCGCTATAGAGTTGATTCAGCGATCCAACTTTGCACATTTCGCCTTTCTTCTCTTTTTTCAACGGCATCTGAACGAAAATTTCCCGTATCACTCATTTATCGCCATATTCACACACTGTTGGGACAAAATTTTATTGTCCTCTGATACCGGATTGCCCGACGCCCGTCGTTTCTGCAATCCGAACCCATTCCCAAGGAGGAACTTATGAAAAAGAAACTGATCGTACTGATGTTATCCATGTCAATGACTGCTGCGCTGGTTTCCGGATGTGGCTCTACAGCTGAAACCGCTGTGGAATCCACCGCCACTGAAACTGTGCAGGAAACTGCGACAGAAGCGGAAACCGCTGACGCAGAATCTGACCAGGAAGCCGCAGACAAAGTAGCCGCCCTGATCGACCAGATCTATGTTCAGGAAAGAAACGATAACACCGATGAACAGTGTGCCGAAGCAAAGGCAGCATGGGATGCACTGACGGATGCTCAGAAAGAACTGGTAGAAGGCGAAAACGCCGATCCCGATTATTTCGGCAGAGATACCGGCGACGCTTCCAAGGATGACCCGTTAAATGCAGATGAGATCGGGGAAAACGAGCTGCTTGTTGTAAGCTTTGGTACTTCCTTTAACGACAGCCGTGCAGAGGATATCGGCGGCATCGAAAAAGCACTGCAGAAAGCATATCCCGACTGGTCCGTAAGACGTGCATTTACTGCGCAGATCATCATCAACCATGTGCAGGCACGGGATGGTGAAAAAATCGATAATATGGATCAGGCACTGCAGCGTGCTGTTGATAACGGTGTAAAGAATCTGATCGTACAGCCTACTCATCTGATGCACGGTGCAGAATATGACGAACTGAGCGAAGCGGTTGCAAGCTACAGCGACAAGTTTGAATCCGTATCCATCGCCGAGCCTCTTCTGGGTGAAGTGGGCTCTGCAGACGATTCCGTAAACAGTGATAAAGAAGCGGTTGCAAAGGCAGTTACAGCAGAGGCAGTAAAAACTGCAGGCTACGAAAGCCTTGACGCTGCAAAGGAAGACGGAACTGCTTTCGTATTCATGGGACACGGAACCTCTCATACCGCAAAAATCAGTTACAGCCAGATGCAGAACCAGATGAATGCCCTCGGATATGACAATGTATTCATCGGCACTGTAGAGGGCGAACCTGAAGATACTGCATGCGAAGCAGTGATCGAAAAGATTCAGGAAGCCGGCTACAAGAAAGTAATTCTCCGTCCTCTGATGGTTGTTGCCGGCGACCATGCAAACAATGATATGGCTGGCGACGATGATGACTCCTGGAAGAGCCAGTTCGAAGCCTCCGGCGTATTTGACAGCATTGAAACCCAGATCGCCGGTCTTGGACAGATCCCTGTCATCCAGGATTTATATGTTTCCCACACACACGCTGCTATGGAAGAGCTCGGCACATCGGCTGCATCCAACTCTGACACTACAGATGCTGTCCTGGAAGATGGAACCTATGAAGCAGAGTTCAAAACTGACAGCGGCATGTTCCATGTAAATGAAGCAAACGACGGAAAAGGTGTCCTGACTGTAAAAGATGGACAGATGTCCATTCACATCAGCCTGACCTCCAAAAACATCGTAAACCTGTTTGTCGGCAAGGCTGCTGACGCCAAAAAGGATGGTGCAGAGCTTTTACAGCCCACCACTGATACCGTAACCTACGATGACGGCACGACCGAAGAAGTAAACGGATTTGACGTTCCGGTAAAAGCGCTGGATAAAGACTTCGACCTCGCCCTGATCGGAACCAAGGGAAAATGGTACGATCATACCGTCAGCGTTACCAACCCGGTAAAGGTTGACTAAAACCCAAGCCTGCTCCGACAAAACACACTAAGTTTATACAAGCATTAGAATTCCCGTAAAGTGTGCATTCTAATGTCATGAATCCAAAAAGACCGCAGAACCCGTACAAACAATGTGCACGTTCTGCGGTCTTTTTTGTTTTCTATGAACCCTGTAGAGCGTTTTTTACAGTTCTACACAGCATGCGCCGTCCTTCAGCTCAGCCTCAAAGGTCTTTCCAAGGCAATGAACCTGTACGCGCTGATAATGCTTTTCATAGCCATCATGAACACAGGATACGGTCAGCTTTCCGTCTTTGAGTTCGCAGTGATACTGATTGTATACACCATCGCGGTATGCAAAGCTTTCGCCGTCGTCCTGGAAATGATCCCAGCTTCCTTCTCCGGGATACACCTCCAGCATCAGCACCTGATTGGTATCCTTCTCGCCCACGTAATTCTGCTTCGGCCATACCGGCAGCACTGCGCCTGCTTTTACATAGAGCGGGCAGGTATCCAGCGGAGCATCCCGCAGGATCCACTGTCCCTGATCGCCGGAAATCTTTTCACCTGTCCAGTAGTCATACCAGGTTCCTGCAGGCAGATAAACCATCTTCTTGCGATCGCCCTGGGTTACAACAGGCGCAGCGAGCAGATTCGGGCCTGCCAAAAATTCTGTATTGCACTCCTTTGCTACTTCATCCTTTTCATAATGAAGCACCAGGGAACGCATGATCGGCAGTCCGGTCTTCTCTCCGGTAAAGAACAGGTCATAATAATACGGGATCAGATGATATCGAAGCTGCGCTGCTTTCCGGTAAATATCCACGGTTTCCTGATCGAATCTCCAGGGCTCCTGATACCGTGTTCCGATCGCGGAATGATTTCGGAATAACGGAGAGAAGCATCCAACCTCTACCCAACGGCACATCAGCTCTTTTGTACAATCCGAACCGAAACCGCCCACGTCTGTACCGACAAAGGACATTCCGCTCATACCAAGGTTGCACAGCTGCGGGATCGCCATCTGCAGATGCGCCCAAATGCTGTGATTGTCGCCTGTCCATGCTGTGCTGTATTTCTGCGTGCCGGCATAGCAGGCTCTCGTGATGACAAACGGACGTCTGCCGTCCCGCTGCTTTAAGCCCTCGTAGGTTGCCTTTGCCATGTTATGACCATAAACGTTGTGCATTCTCGCGTGGTCGCTCTTTTCGTCCTCATCGGTAAACACAACGTCCTGCGGCAGCTCCCCGCGGAAGCTTGCCGGCTCATTCATATCATTCCATACGCCGCGTACGCCTTTATCTACAAGGAACTGCTGATTCTCGCCCCACCAGTCACGCACTTCTTTTTTGCCAAAATCCGGATAAACCGCATCTCCCGGCCATACTGCATTGACATAGATCTCACCCTCCGGCGTCGTTGCAAAATAGCCGTTCTCCACACCTTTGTCGTAAACAGAATATCCCTCTTCCAGCTTTACACCAGGATCAATGATGGTTATGATCTTGATGCCGTCCTTCGCCAGATCTGCGATCATCTTTTCCGGATCCGGATAACGTTCCTTATCTGGTGTCCAGGTAAATACCTTGTAGTGATCCATATAATCGATATCCAGATGAATGGCATCGCAGGGGATTCCGCACTCTCTCATGTGGGAAACAACATCCCGGATTTCTTCCTCAGACATATAGCTCCAGCGGCACTGATGATAGCCCAGGGTCCACTTCTGCGGAACCGGAACCGTACCTGTCAGATAAGTATAATTGCCAAGCACCTCCGGCATACTCTCGCCGGCGATCAGATAATAATCCAGATTGCCGTCTGCAGCACCATACCAGTAATATTCCTCCGATTCCTTGCCCATATCAAAGCAGGATCTGTAGGTGTTATCATAGAACAGGCCAAACACTGCATTTTTATGTAAGGTAATAAAAAACGGAATAGATTTGTAGAGGGACTTGAAATTGTCCATCTGCGGAGCCGGATCATCCGTATTCCACATCACATATTCATAGCCGCGCTTGTCCATAAAGCCGGTCTTATCACCAAGTCCGTAAAAGGCTTCGTCACCCTCAAGCTGCTTGACAACCTCTACCGCTTCCGTGCGCTGCTCCTCTACACTGTGTCCCTCTGCTTCTTTTAATGCCTTCAGTTCATCACTCAGACCAGCGCAGATCTTTCTGCTGCCCCGGTAGTCCCGGCACAAAACGGTGCCGTCCGCTTTATAAAAATCGACCTTGAAATCATCGTAAATCCGTGCAGTCACTGCATCTGTGGAAATTTCTACTGCACCGTCTGCTTCTGCCGCCGTAAAATCAACTGCAACAGACTTGTCTCCCTCAATGGCCTTAGAGCGATGCTCTTCACTCACCACTCCCGAAAATACATTAAAAATCTCCGGTGTGAGGATCTCCACGCGTCCCGTTCGTTTCTCAAACTGAAAAACAACACGATTGCCCTGCTTTTCCCAACTGCATAATTTTCCGAATTCCATCAGTCTTTTGCCTCCTTTACAGAACTGTCTTTTTTCTGCTTGGGTTCTGTTTCTGTCTCTTTTTCTTCTTCCGGATCCTTCGGTTTTTCATCCTCCTGCAGATCTTCCCACTTCACTCTGCCGTAAACAATATTCTGCTTGCGGATAGAATCTGCCAGCGCCTTTGTCAGGTCACTCTTTATCAGTCTCCAGCGCCAGTTCGTACCGAGCGTTGACGGGAAATTGATTCTTGCGCTGTTATCCAGTCCCAGATAGTCCTGAATTGGAATGATACAGGTATCCGCCACAGAAGCGATGGTGGTACGAACCAGCTCGGATGCCAAAACCTGTTTGCTCTCTGTAGGACGGTTTAAGTATGCCCGCACCATCTGAACCTCTTCCGGCTTAATGCTGGACAGCCAGCCCAGGATCGTCTCATTGTCATGGGTGCCAGTATAAGCTACGCAGTTATGCTCATAATTATGCGGCAGATAATCACCCGCGCCGCTGGAATCTCTGGAATCGAATGCAAATTCCAGAACCTTCATATTCGGATAGCCGCTTTCCTTTACCATTCTGCGGACAGTATCCGTCACATAGCCCAAATCCTCTGCGATAATAGGTTTTTCACCGAGACGTGCCTTGATCGCCTGAAACAGCTCAATACCCGGACCTTTTTCCCAGTGACCATTCACCGCGGTTTTGTCCTTTGCAGGGATGGAGAAATATTCATCAAAGCCTCTGAAATGGTCGATTCTGACAACGTCATACAGTCTAAAGCACCAGGAGATCCGTGTTATCCACCAGTCATAGCCGGTATTTCTGTGATGATCCCAGCGATACAGCGGATTGCCCCACAGCTGTCCATCTGCAGAAAATCCATCGGGAGGACAACCTGCAACTGCGGCGGGTTTTCTCTCCTGATCCAGCTGGAACATCTCAGGATGTGCCCAGACGTCCGCGCTGTCATATGCCACATAGATCGGAATGTCACCAATGATCTTCAGTCCCTTATCATTGGCATATTTTTTAAGTTTCTGCCACTGTGTAAAAAACAGATACTGAAGCCATACATAAAAGCCGATTTCTTTAGAATAGTTGGTCTTGTAATACCACATCGCATTATCCCAGCGATAGCGAATATCCTCTGCCCACTGATCCCAGCTGTTTCCGTCAAAAATATCCTTCACTGCCATGAACAGGCCATAGTCATCCAGCCACCAGGCATTTTCTGTCCAGAATGCTGTAAACTTCGGGTCAGGCTTCTCCAGGCTTCTCTCATATGCCAGCTTTAAGAGCGGCATTCTGTTTTCATACAGTTTTCCATAATCAATATCTCTGGCCGCTTTGCCGCAATCGCAGGCTTCTACCTCTTTTCTGGTCAGAAACCCGGCTTCCACCAGCTCCTCCAGATCAATAAAATACGGGTTGCCCGCATACGTAGAAAAGGACTGATACGGGGAGTCCCCATAGCTTGTCGGTCCCAGCGGCAGGATCTGCCAATACTGCTGTCCTGCCAGCTTCAAAAAATCCACCCATTCATATGCTTCCTTGGAAAAGCAGCCGATCCCGTGCGGAGACGGAAGACTGAATACCGGAAGCAGCACACCGCTTGTTCTCATACCTGTTCCCTCTTATCTTCCTAATATTGTAATAGACACCGGTTCTGCCCATACAGAACCTTCCAGCTCTTTTATCTGCTCTAATTTCGTGTCCTCTTTTATTTTAAACCGTGTTCCATCTGTAAGCAACTGCCACTTGCCCTCCAAGGCAAAATAATTTTCAGAAGGCTCCTGTTCCGGATCAGAACATTTCCCGCCCGGAAGTCGAAATTCCACAGCTTCCTTATTCGCGTTGTAAATGATAAACAGCTCCTGCCAGGGCGCAACGTTGTCTGTGAGGACGCTTTCTGCTGCAGCCTCCGGCTCAGCCCCTGTCCGGATGGTAAAGGCTACGCAGCCTTCCGGTGCGTCCACAAAGGAGATCTGATCCAGCACCTCCAGGCTTCTCTGCCTCCATGCCGGAAAACTCTTTCGCAGCAGGATCAGACCGCGGTAAAACTCCGCCAAATCCCGGTATTCATGCATCCGGGTCCAGTCTAGCTGATTCACCTTCGCCGCGGAGCGATAGCTGTTGTCGTCACCGTATTTCGTACGCGCCGCTTCCTCTCCCGCCTGTAAAAACGCAATCCCCAGGCAGGTAAAATAAATTCCCGCGGCAAGACGGTTCTGCGCCAGAGCTGCTTCATTGTATGCGCCAAAATCCGGCTCCATGCTGTCCGTCAGCGTATGCACCAGCTTGTCCCACAGCGTATAATTGTCATGGGCTGAGACATAGGAAACAGACTGGTGTGCAGACGATGGCTGATAACCGCCCATTCCGTCACAGAATCCCAGCACACTGGAACGAATCTGAGTCTCCAGTCCCTTTGCTCCGTTGACAAATCCAGTCTCCTTGACTTCAAAAACACTGCCCTTAATGCTGTCCCGAATATCATCATTGAAAAATCCGATTCGGTCAGACAAAAGGGCTGCGTTGCATTTCAGCGCCTGCTCATAGCCTGGCTGAATCGCAGTCTTGCCTGCCGTCCACGGTTCGCCGTACATCAGAATTTCTTTTCCGCCCGGCAGGCAATCCAGTGCCGCACGGATCTCATTCATTGTCTCCGTATCATGCAGTCCCATCAGATCGAACCGGAATCCATCCACATGATATTCCTTTACCCAGTAGCAAATACAGTCAATCATATATCTGCGATACATCCTTCTCTCACTTGCAGTATCGTTGCCGCATGCGGAGCCGTCTGAAAAGCTGCCGTCTGCCTCCTGTCTGTAAAAATAATACGGAACAGTTTTCTGGAAAACAGAGTCTATGCTGAATGTATGGTTATACACCACATCCATGATCACCCGGATTCCCGCGCGATGCAAGGCCTGGATCATTTCACGGCATTCCCGCACCCGTACTTCTCCATGATACGGATCGGTCGCATAGGAGCCTTCCGGTACAAAATAGTTCATCGGATCGTACCCCCAGTTATACTGGAGCTTCTTTCCGGTTTCATCTACCGAACCATAATCATACATCGGTAATATCTGGACATGAGTGACACCCAGCCATTTCAGCCAGCTCATGCACGTCGGGTTTCCTGTATTTCCATCCAGACAGGTATCCTTTTCTGAGAACGCTTTATATTTCCCTCGATTTTCTTCCGAAACACCGCTTTGGGGATCGTGGGAAAAATCGCCTACATGCACTTCCCAGACAACGGGTGCCGGAGCCTTTGGCAGCTTCTCCTGATCCTTGTCCCAGCCCTCCGGCTCAGCTTTTTTCAGATCGATCACCATACTGCGCTGTCCATTTACTCCGGCGGCCTTTGCGTAAGGATCTGCAGTTTCCCGTGTCTGACCGTCCGCCGTTACCAGCCAGGTATAATAAACACCTGAAAGATCTCCGTTTTTATGCACACGGAAAACGCCTTTTTCTGTGCGTACCGCTTCTGTCCGGTCAAAGGGCTCTGCTGCACCCTCCTCTGCGCTTCCTGCCCGATACAGCAAAAGCTCTGCCCGCTCTGCCGTCGGGGCCCAGAGTGCAAAGTCTGTCCCCTGCGTCTGATAAACCGCCCCAAGGTCATCGCCCCCATATTCATAGGCTTCTTCAAATTCCTGCGAAGAAAACAGCTCTCGCCATTCCCCCGGCGTCCGTTTCTGTGTTACATTTTCCATTTTCCTGCTCCTCCTGATCAAAATTGCTGTCATTCTCTAAAAACCGTACATAAAATAACCGGTCTATCCTTTTTATTGTAACAAAAGAAATGGAAGAACTGCAACTGCCCCAGCATGTTGAAATTCTTCCATTTCATATCAATTTTTTATGATTTTTACAAAATCAATCTTTTTCTGTCATTTTTCCGGAAAATCTGTTTTAGATCACCTTCGACAGAAACTCCTGCAGTCTCGCGTTTTTCGGATGATCGAAAAATTCTTCCGGCGTGTTTTCCTCTTTGATCCTGCCTTCATCCACAAACAGCACTCTCGTGCCGACTTCCCGGGCAAAGCCCATCTCGTGGGTAACGACCACCATTGTCATACCCTCGTGGGCCAGATCCCGCATTACACTTAAAACCTCGCCAACCATCTCCGGATCAAGTGCGCTGGTAGGCTCATCAAACAGCATGACATCCGGATGCATGCACAGAGAGCGAACGATGGCGATTCGCTGTTTCTGACCGCCGGACAGCTGTGCCGGATAAGCGTTTGCTTTTTCTGCAAGGCCGACACGTGCCAGCAGCTCCATCGCTTCTTTTTCCGCTTCCGCCTTGGACTTTTTTAACACCTTGATCGGTGCCAGCGTCATGTTTTCCAGAATCGTCTTATTTGCGAACAGATTAAAATGCTGGAACACCATTCCGATTTTCTGACGATATTGATTTAAATTGCTTTTCGGATCTGTAATCTCTTTTCCTTCAAATAAAATCTCGCCCGAGGTCGGCATTTCCAGAAGGTTTAAGGAACGCAGAAAGGTCGATTTACCGGAGCCGGAGGGACCTACAATAACGACTACCTCACCCTGGCGGATCGTCGCATCAATATGATCCAGCACCTTCGTCGGTCCAAAGGACTTGCAGAGCTGTTTGATTTCAAACAGAACCTGTTTTTCCTGTCCGTTATCGCTCATTGACACGCATCCTCCTTTCCAGTCTGCTGATCAGAGCTGAAAGTACGCTCACACTGACCAGATAAATCAGAGCTGCCGCAAACAACGGCATATAAGGCTCATAGGTCTGACTTCTGACGGTATTCGCACCGTGCGTAACATCCGTCAATGCAATGTAACCGCAGATAGACGTCTCCTTTAACAGGGTAATGAACTCGTTGCCCAGGGCAGGCAGGACATTTTTAAATGCCTGAGGGATAATAATATACCACATCGTCTGCACATAGGTCAGTCCCAGGCTTCTGCCTGCTTCAAACTGCCCCTGATCCACGGACATGATACCGGAACGGATGATCTCCGCTACGTATGCGCCGGAGTTGATTCCGAAGGTCAGAATCGCAACCAGCCGCTTGCTGACATCCACAGAACCGAACACGATGTAATACATGATCAGCAGCTGGATCATTGCAGGGGTTCCGCGGATAACCGTCAGATACAGCTTACAGATCACATTCAGAATTTTAACCACCAGTGGAGGACGGTCCAGCTTATCTGCAGACGACCGCACCACTGCGATCAGCACGCCGATGACAACGCCCAGAATAACAGCGAAAAAGGAAACAACATAAGTTGTTCCCAATCCGTTGGTGAAGTACTTCCACCGATTATCGGTTATAAAGTTTGCAATAAATTTGAGTTTAAAATCTTCCATATTATAATTGCTTTCCGATTATCTCTTGTAATTACTTTGTTACAATGATCACCTGGCTTGCTGTTGCATAGGTATCTGTGAAGTCTACGCTCAGCTTACGCTCATCTGTTACCGTCATGCCTGCTGCACCGAAATCAGCCTTGCCGGAAACAACTGCATTGACGATTGCATCAAATTCCATGTCCTCGATCTTTAAGTCATAACCAAGCACGTCACAGACAGCCTGCGCGATATCAGGATCGATGCCGACAACCTTCTGATCCTCATAATACTCATAAGGCTCAAATGTTGCATTGGTTGCCATAACCAGTGTGCCGTTGGAACGGTCTACACCTTCCGGAGAGGTATAAGGATGCTGTCCTGCCTCATCACCGATGTAGTTGGAAACGATAGCATCCAGCGTACCGTCTTCCTTTAACTGAGTAAGCGCTTCGTTAATCTTTGCAGTCAGCTCGCTGTTGTCTTTGTTGACACACATTGCATATTCTTCAGAAGAAAGCTCTTCGTCCAGAATCTGTAAATCATCATTCTTTTCCACAAAAGCCTTTGCGGGATTGTAGTCGATCACTACGCAATCGATCTTGCCCTGCTTTAATGCCTGAATTGCATCTGCGCCCTTGTTGAAACGTTCTACAGTAGAACCGTCGTTCTGTTCATATTCCGTTGCCAGCTGATCGCCTGTTGTACCGAGCTGAACACCGATCTTCTTGCCAGCCAGATCAAAAGCAGCGGTATCTGTGCTTTCTGCTTCTGTGGAGGCTGCTTCATCAGTCTCTGCAGCTGCTGTCTCTGCCGCAGTGCTTTCTGCTGCAGTCTCTGTTGCCTGTACTGTTGTCTCTGTGGATGCAGAAGAACCACATGCTGCCAGAGAAGCAACCATGGCTACTGCCAATACGCTTGTCAGTAATTTTTTCATTTTCATTTTTCTCCTCCTCATTTCTGCGCACGTTTTTTTCGCATGCCGAGTTTGTGTCAAGTGCGCACAGACACAAATCTCGCGATTGAAAAATCTTATTTTTCAATCTTCTCCTCTGATGTCTCCTTATTCTTTTATCTTTAGATTTATTTTTAAAGACATCTTTAAACGGGATTTCCTTTTCCGTTGTAATTCCGTTTCATGACATCTATACTATCACACTTCCTTTAAAAATCAAGTATAAATTTTCACAAAATATTCACTTTTTTACCTCTTTCTTGTATAAATATTCACATATATGTATATTATTCGCCGATATACATTCTATATGTATATTTATGTGTATTACACCTCGAAGCGCTCCACAGGCATCCGGGTCAGGGCTTTTGACTCCGACATCATTTTACACAACCTTTACCCATTCCTAACCGGATCGTGATATCTTGCATTGCTCAAATGACTTATCATAAGTCTCGCAATGAGGCAGACGGCATATGGCTTCAGGCATTCACTATATTTCATTCATCAGCCCGGAACAGGATACTTCCGGCATCAAGGAGGAGAAACATTATGAAAAACAAACTGATCGCACTTCTTACAATGAGCGCACTGGCAGTTGGCACTCTGGCAGGCTGCGGCAATACTGCTGCAACAGATACTGCAGCAAGTGCAGCTGACACAGTTGCAGAAACCCCCGTCGAGGCTGTCAGCACAGCAGCTGCTGAGGCTACTGAAGCTGCTGACACAGCCGCAGACAGTGCAGACAAATATGCAGATCTTTCCGGTTCCGTCAGCATGTCCGGTTCCACTTCCATGGAAAAGCTGGCAAATGCAGTTGCAGAAAGCTTCATGGAAAAATATCCCAACGTGACCGTAACTGCTGAGTTTACCGGTTCTTCCGCAGGTATCGAAAGTGTCCTGGCAGGCAGCGTTGACATCGGTAACTCTTCCAGAAACTTAAAGGACGATGAAAAGAGCGCAGGCGCCGCAGAAAACATCGTTGCAATTGACGGTATCGCAGTAGTTGCAGATCCTGCAAACAAGGTAGAAGATCTCACAAAGGATCAGCTGGTTTCCATCTACACCGGTGAAACAAAGAACTGGAGTGAGGTTGGCGGAGACGATCAGGCGATCGTTGTTGTTGGTCGTGAGGCAGGCTCCGGTACAAGAGGTGCGTTTGAAGAGCTGCTGGACATCGCAGATGCCTGCGTTTACGCAAACGAACTGGATTCCACCGGTGCCGTTATGGCAAAGGTTGCTTCCACCCCCGGTGCGATCGGTTATGTTTCTCTCGATGTTGTAGATGATTCCGTAAAAGCTTTGAAGCTCGATGGCGTAGACGCAACGGAAGAAAATATTAAAGCCGGCAACTACGCACTGTCCAGACCTTTCGTAATGGCAACCAAAGGTGAAATCTCCGAGCAGAAGACCGAAGTACAGGCACTGTTTGATTACCTCAGCTCCGATGAGGGCAAGGCTCTGATCAAATCCGTTGGCCTGATCACAGTTGACTGACAACATTTCTTTTCCAAAACACTCCCTGCTGGATGCAGGCCCGGCAATGTCGGACCTGCATTTTCCAGTATTCTGTGCACAACCGCATAGGGGATAACCTTTGATTAAAGGCAGCCTTCTGCAGGCTGCCTGGAAACGAGGATTTTTATGAATTCTATTATCGGCAATAAAAAAGCAAGATCCGTGGTAGAGCAAACTGCTGAGATCATTTTTACCATCTGCGCGTTTTTCGCTGTTCTTGCAGTCATTTCCATTACAGTTTATATGTTTTTAAATGGTACTCCCGCCCTTACAAAGGTGGGACTTACAGAGATCCTGTTCAGCACAGTATGGAAGCCAACCGCTGCAGATCCCAGTTACGGCATTTTATACGTCATTTTGACCTCCATCGTCGGCACAACCCTTGCGATCCTGCTGGGCGTTCCCATCGGCGTCCTGACTGCTGTTTTTCTTGCAGAAACAGCGCCCAAGCCCCTCTCTAAAATCGTCCGCCCCGCAATTGAGCTGCTCGCCGGTATCCCTTCCGTTATCTACGGTCTGCTCGGTATCCTGTTGCTGTGTCCTGCAATGTATAAACTCGAGCAGAAAATCTTTGCAGGCTCTGCGACCCATCAGTTTACCGGCGGTGCAAACCTCATTTCCGCCGTGCTTGTCCTTGCGATCATGATCTTGCCTACTGTTATCAACATCAGCGAATCCGCCCTCCGCAGCGTTCCTGCCAGTTTAAAGGCAGCCTCCCTGGGTCTGGGTGCTTCCAAAATCCAGACGATTTTTCGTGTAACGATCCCGGCAGCCAAATCCGGTATCGCAACCGCCATCGTCCTCGGTGTCGGCCGTGCGATCGGTGAAGCAATGGCAATCAGCCTTGTATCCGGAAGCAGTGTCAACGCCCCTCTGCCCTTTCACTCTGTCCGCTTCCTGACAACCGCCATCGTTGCTGAAATGGGCTATGCAGCAGATTTACACCGTCAGGTACTATTCACCATCGGCCTTGTCCTCTTCGTATTCATTATGATCATTAACATGACCCTGAACAAAATTCTGAAAGGAGAAAAAGAGTAATGAGCACAGAGCTTACGGTCCCCGGTTCCTCCAGTATTTTAAACAAAAAAATCCGGTCTTCCGATCTCATTCTCACCGTTCTGATCGATCTGGCTGCGGCATTTTCCATCCTTTTACTGATCGCGATTATGGGCTATGTCTTTTTCAGAGGTCTGCCCCAGATCAGCCTTTCCTTCCTGACCTCTGTTCCCAGCACCATCAAGGGAACCTTTGGTATCGCCGGAAATATCGTCAATACGCTTTACATCATTATCCTTACCCTGCTGATCGCAACTCCCATCGGTGTCGGCAGCGCAATCTACTTAAACGAATACGCAAAGCCCGGAAAAATCGTCCGGCTGATCGAATTTACGACAGAAACCCTTTCCGGTATTCCTTCTATCATTTTCGGTCTGTTTGGTATGGTATTTTTCGGAACCACCCTGGGACTTGGCTATTCCATCCTGACCGGTGCCCTGACCCTGACCCTGATGGTTCTTCCCCTGATCACGCGAAACACACAGGAAGCCTTAAAAACAGTTCCTGCGACCTACCGCAGCGGCGCACTCGGCATCGGCGCAACCAAATGGTACATGATCCGCACAATCCTGCTTCCCTCCGCAATGCCCGGCATTATCACCGGTATCATACTTGCGATCGGACGTATCGTCGGAGAATCTGCCGCCCTTTTATTCACCGCCGGAAGCGGCTATCTTCTGCCCAAGACCTTTGCAGGATTTTTCAAAAAAATCTTCGAATCCGGCGGAACCCTTACGATCCAGCTGTACTTGAGCATGTCCAAGGCACAATATGACGCAGCCTTCGGAATTGCCGCTGTCCTGCTGATCATCGTCCTTTTTATCAACCTTCTGACCAAAATACTCGCAAAGAAATTCGATGTTTCCAAACTCGATTAACCGGAGGATAACGCAGACGCAGCAGCGCCTGCAGAATGGAGAATTCATGAGCAATATCAAAATCAGCACGAAGAACCTCGATCTGTATTACGGCGAAAATCACGCCCTTAAAAACATCAATATGAATATCAAGGCCGGAGCGATCACCGCCTTTATCGGTCCCTCCGGCTGCGGTAAATCCACCTTTTTAAAAACCTTAAATCGTATGAATGACCTCGTGGACAATGTAAAGATCACCGGTGAGGTCAAAATTGACGGCGAGGACATCTACGATCCCCACGTAGATGTCACTCTGCTGCGTAAAAAAGCCGGTATGGTATTCCAGCAGCCCAATCCTTTTCCCATGAGCATTTACGACAATATCGCTTACGGTCCCAGGATCCACGGTATCAAAAACAAGGCTCAGCTGGACGAAATCGTTGAAACCAGTCTGAAAAACGCTGCGATCTTCGATGAAGTCAAGGATCGCCTGAAAAAATCTGCCCTCGGTCTTTCCGGCGGTCAGCAGCAGCGTCTCTGCATTGCCCGTGCCCTTGCTGTTTCACCGGAAATCCTGTTGATGGATGAACCCACCTCCGCCCTTGATCCAATCTCTACAATGAAAATCGAGGACCTGATGGCAGACCTGCGGGAAAAATACACGGTTGTCATTGTCACTCACAATATGCAGCAGGCTGCCCGTATTTCTGACGATCTCGCTTTTTTCCTAGTAGGAGAAATGGTGGAATTCGGCGATACGAAGCAGATCTTTTCCCATCCGCAGGATAAACGCACAGAGGATTATATCAGCGGACGGTTCGGCTGATCCTGACAGACCCTACCCGTTTTTCTCTTTCCCAGCATAGTAAACAGGCATTACATTGCGATTTTTCATTTTAAATGGAGGTATCTATGACAACAAGAAAATTATACAGTGAAGAGCTGGTACAGCTTTCCGAAAGCCTGGAGGAAATGGGAAACCTCGTTGAAGCTTCCCTGAAAAATTTATTTTTTTCCATCGAAAACAAAGATATGCAGCTGGCAGAGCGGATCGTGGCCGATGACCGCAATGTCAACAACCTGGAGCGCAGCATCGAAGCTCAGTGCCTGATGCTCATTACAACCCAGCAGCCCATCGCACAGGATCTGCGCACGGTTTCTTCTATTCTGAAGGTCGTTACGGATATCGAACGCATTGGAGACCACGCCTCTGATATCGCAGAGCTGATTCAGCAGATGGATCACAAGCAGCTGGAACGTTATTCCGGACATCTGCAGCCAATGATCGCAGCTTCCCGGGAGATGGTACACGAGGCAGTCAGCGCCTTTGTCGCCCGGGATCAGAAAAAAGCGAATGATGTCATCGCTTCCGATGATATCATCGACAAGCTTTTTGATAAGGTAAAGAATGATATCGTTATCCACATAAAAGAAGATCGTTCCGATGCGATAGAGAGCCTCGATGCCCTGATGCTGGCCAAATACCTCGAACGCATCGGAGATCATGCGGTCAATATCTGCGAATGGGAAATTTTCCGGGAAACCGGAACCATTCAGAATACAAAAGTATTCTGAAGCTCCATCCGGCTGTCAACAGCTATTTTCACAATTCCTTCGCAATTTTTCCTCATAATCCTCACACTTTTCCAACACATTCCTCACAAATCCTTTTTATACTGTTTCTCAGATAAAGAGAAAGACCAATGGTTCAGCATAAATCTTTGCGCTGAACCGTTTTTCCCGGCAGACTGATACCGATCAGGCAGCTCGCCGGCAGAATAAGAAAAGGAGTGACAGTTATGTACGAAAATGAAAACCAGAGCTTCGACAACAGAGAGCAGGATTATCATTATACCAATACCCCGGAACAGCAGGCACCGACTCGTCCCCGCAAAAAAAATACGAGTGCAGCACGCATTGCCAAAAAAGCCGGTGCAATTGCACTGAGCGCTGTTTTGTTTGGCGGCGTTGCATCCGGTACCTTTCTGGGTGTCAACTACGCGGCAGGCTATCGGAACAATGCTTCAACAGCTGCATCCTCGGAAAGTGCTTCCGCTTCTTCCCAGACAACAAGCTCTTCCAGCAGCCTGTTAAAGGCTACCACACCGGTCAGCACAGGCAGCGCAGCATCCTCCGGAAGTCTGGACGTCTCCAGCGTTGCGGAATCCGTTATGCCTTCTATCGTATCCATCACAAATAAATCTGTACAGGAGGTACAGAACTATTTCAGCATGTTCGGCTACGGCGGTCAGGCTCAGGAGGTAGAGAGCACCAGCGTTGGTTCCGGTATTATCATTGGGAAAAACGATACGGAGCTGCTGATTGTCACCAATAATCACGTTGTGGAAGGCGCGGATACCCTTTCTGCAAGCTTCATTGACAACTCCGTTTACGAAGCAACCATCAAGGGTACAGATTCCGACAACGACCTGGCAGTCATCGCCGTTCCGCTTTCCAGCATTTCCGATGATACAATGTCTCAGATCGCAGTGGCTGCAGTGGGCGATTCCGATTCCTTAAAGGTCGGTGAACAGGTTGTTGCCATCGGCAACGCACTCGGCTATGGTCAGTCCGTTACAACCGGCATTGTCAGCGCCACAGACCGTACCCTTTCCTCTTCGGATTCCAGTGACAGCAATGCTCTCATTTCCAGCACTGTTACCACAAAAGAGACACCTACCTACATCCAGACAGATGCGGCCATCAACCCCGGCAACAGCGGCGGCGCACTGGTCAATATGAAGGGTGAGGTTATTGGTATCAACTCTGCAAAGCTTGCCAGCACAGAGGTGGAAGGCATGGGCTATGCAATCCCCATCACCAGAGTATCCAGCATCATCGAAGAGCTGATGAATGAGACGACCAGAACCAAGGTTGCTGACAGCCAGAAATCCAGCATCGGTATCGCAGGCATCACCGTAGATTCCAACATCAACGCAGCCTATGGCATCCCCGCAGGTGTTTATGTAGCAAGCGTTACTCCGGGCAGCGGTGCAGAAGCAGCCGGCATCCGCAAGGGTGACGTCATCACAAAATTCGATGGTAAGACCGTCAGCACCATTCAGGAGCTGAAAGAAAAGCTGCAGTACTACGCAGCCGGAGAAGCGGTTTCTATTACGGTACAGTCTCCCGGCGAGGGCGGCATTTATACAGAAAAGGAGCTGACCATCACCCTTTCCTCCGCACAGAGCTCTGAAGAAAGCCAGTCTACTGACAACACACAGGCCGCTCCTGAAAAAGGAAACGGAACGCACAAAGCGATGGGATATCAGAACTGAAGCTGACAATAGCTTATCTGAAAAAGCCGATCGGCATGGAAGAAAATTCTTCTGTGCCGACCGGCTTTTTATGTTCGTTACAGCTCACTCGTAGCTTTTACTTACTCTTCCTCTTCTTTCTCCGGCAGGATCTTGCTGACCAGTGCAGATTCCACTCTCTGATCCTCCATTTTTTCCACATGAATATTCAGTCCGTTGACCTGCACATCAAACTGGCTGCCGTCCGCAGGAATGATCCGCAAGCAGCTGAAGATCATGCCGCCCAGCGTGTCATAATCGATATCCTCCGGCAGATCCAGATCCAGTGCTTCCGCAATGTCCTCAACATATGCGCCGCCTGAGATCCTCCACAAATTGTCCTCCAGCTGAACGATTTCCGGCGGCTCCTCGGAATCGAACTCATCGTAAATATTTCCGACGATCTCCTCCAGAAGATCCTCCATTGTAATAACCCCCGCCGTCTGTCCGTATTCGTCGATAACGATGGCCATATGGATTTTTCCTTTTTGCATATCCCGGAACAGGTCATCTGCATGAATCGTATCCGGTACAAAATAAGGCTCTCGCAAAAGCTCCTTTAACCCTGACGGGCTGTCATTTTTACGATCCAGGAGATAATCCCTGGCATTCAGAATACCTATAATATCGTTAATATCTTCATCGTAAACCGGATATCTGGATAAACCGCTTTCCCGGATCGTCGAAATGATGTCCTCGTCCGCCTCATCCAGCGAAAAACAGACCATATCTGCTTCTCTCGTCATCGCATCCCGAACCGAAATGTCGTCAAACCGGAACACGTTTTGAATCCACTCCTGCTCATCGTGGTCTATCGTTCCTTTTTCCCCGCCAAGGTCAACCAGCCGCCGGATCTCTTCCTCCGTAACGCTGCGTTCTACGGATTCCGTTTTAAAGTGAAGCAGCTTTAAGATCAGCTTTGCTGACCTCGACAACAGCCATACCGCCGGATGCAGTACCACCGTCAGCACACCGACTACACTGCAGGTCATTCTTTCTGCAGCTTCAGGCCGCTGCATCGCGATCCGACGCGGCACCAGCTCGCCAAACAGCAATGCAAAGTACGAAAGCACAACTGTCACCAGCACAACTGCCAGCACATGACAAACAGAAAGGCTTATGCCGCTTGTTCCCAACCGTTCATATAACCATGCCATCAATTTGCCTGCAAATCCGTCCGCCGCAGCTACACTGGCCAGAAATCCTGCCAGTGTAATCCCGACCTGAATCGTAGATAGAAAAATATTCGGCTCCTCTGCAAACTTCAGCAGCCGCTGTGCTTTCCGATCGCCGTCCTCTGCCAGCTCCCGCAGCCTGTTTTTATTCAGCGATACAACGGAAACCTCGGACGCCGCCAAAAAGGCATTGACCAGAATCAGAATGATCAGTAACAAAAGTAGTTTTACCATGAATTTAAAATCTCTCCTTTTTCTACGACAAAGAGACATAACCCATTGGGAACTCCCAACAGGCTATGCCTCCTATAGCTTTCTCCAACAGAGCACAGACTCTGTCCATTTTGTATTGTGATTGGAATTCAGAAAATTCGTTTCCCCGTCAGGGTCCGCGTTATCCATGAAATTCGGTTCCTTCCCTGTCTGAAATAAATCCTGTGCGAAGCGAACTTTATACAAAGCCGTTTTCTCTGCTTTATTTCAAGCAATCCGCTTTTGACATGTTTACTTTACCCATTATACAGAATAAGGAAAGGAGCTGTCAAGATTTTATTCTATCCCCTTCACTTCGTAGCCGGCATCTACGATTGCTGCAGTCAACGCTTCATCGGTTGCTGAGCCTTCTACAACTGCCTGCTTATCCTCCAGGCTTACGGTTACAGCGGTCACGCCCGCTACGCCCTCCAGCGCTTTTGTTGCTGCCTTTACGCAGTGCTGACACATCATGCCTTCGATTTTGATTGTTTTTTTCATGGTAGTCTCTCCTTTTGATTCATCATTTTGGGCTATTCTATCCGCAATTTCCGCGGCTGCCGTGCTTTGCTCCATCATACCGCCATTTCCGGTTGTCTGCAAATTTGCAGTACCGCTCTCCTGCTTCCACTTCGGCGTAAAGAACCGGAGGCGGAGCGCATTCGATACGACGGATACAGAAGAGAAGCTCATCGCCGCCGCACCGATCATCGGGTTTAATAAAATATGGAACACCGGATACAGTACGCCTGCTGCCACCGGAATGCCGATCGCATTGTAGAAAAATGCCCAGAACAGGTTCTGCTTGATGTTGCGTATCACCGCACGGCTTAAGCTTACCGCAGATGCTGCGTCCATCAGATCGCTCTTCATCAGTACGATATCCGCTGATTCGATCGCCACATCTGTTCCTGCGCCGATCGCAATTCCGACATCCGCCCTCGCCAGTGCCGGCGCGTCGTTGATACCGTCTCCCACCATCGCAACCTTATGTCCCTGCTCCTGCAGCTGCCGAACCTTTTCCTCTTTATCCTCCGGAAGCACATCCGCAATAACCGTCTTGATGCCAACCTGTTTTTTGATTGCCTCTGCCGTTCTTGCATTGTCGCCGGTCAGCATAATGACGTCCATTCCCATCTCCTGCAGTCTGGCGATTGCCTCCCTGCTGGTGGGTTTTACAACGTCCGCAGCAGCAATCACGCCGAGGAACTTTCCTCCCTGTGCAAAATACAACGGTGTCTTGCCTTCATCCGCCAGTTTTTCCTGCAATCCTGCCGCTACGGAAATGTCGATCCGGTTGGTTTCCATCAGTTTTCGGTTTCCCGCAAGGCATCGTACCTTGCCGATCGTTCCCGCGATGCCCTGTCCCGGGATCATCTCATAATCTGAAACCTCCTGGAACGCTGCTGAGCATGCTTCCGCTTTTTTGACAATTGCCTCTGCAAGCGGATGGCTGGACATTTTTTCCAGAGAAAAGGCCAGCCGCAAAAGCTCTGTATACGCCTGCGTGTTTTCACCTGCTGCTTTTCCGTCTGCTTCCAGCGCGATCACGTCTGTCACAACCGGCTTGCCCTGGGTTACCGTGCCGGTTTTATCCAGAACAACCGTATCGATGCTATGTGTAATCTCCAACGCTTCCGCAGATTTGATTAAAATACCCTTCGCCGCACCCCGTCCGGTTCCCACCATGATCGCCGTAGGCGTTGCCAGTCCGAGGGCACACGGACAGGAAATTACCAGCACAGAAATCGCAACAGAAAGTGCAAACTCAAAGCTCTGACCGGCAAGCAGCCAAAGGATTGCCGCCAACAGCGCTATTGTAATGACAACCGGCACAAACACACTGCTGACCCTGTCCGCCAGCTTTGCAATCGGCGCTTTGGAGGATGTCGCATCATCTACCAGCTGAATGATCTTTGACAGTGTCGTATGTTCTCCAACCGCAGTTGCTTCCATCTGAAAATATCCGGTTCGGTTGATCGTACCTCCGGTCACAGGATCTCCGGCCTGCTTGTCCACCGGAAGACTTTCGCCGGTGATCGCAGATTCATCCACAGAAGCAAAGCCTTCTGTAATTTTTCCATCCACCGGAACCGTATCACCATCCCGGACAACCAGAATATCTCCATTCTGTACATCGTCTACGGAAATTTCTTCTTCCTGTCCATTCCTTAATACCTTCGCGGTCTTCGGTGCCAGATCCATCAGCTTCGTGATCGCCTCGGACGTCTTGGATTTTGCCCGGGCCTCCATGAATTTTCCCAGAGTGATCAGTGTCAGGATCATCGCCGAGGATTCAAAATACAAATTCATGCCAAATGTCTCGACCATATCCATATCTTCGATGGAAAAGCCCCAGGCGATTTTGTAAATCGCATAGATGCCATACACAAACGCCGCGCCGGAGCCCAATGCGATCAGCGAATCCATATTCGGAGAGCGATGCCACAGATTTTTCAATCCGTTTTTAAAATAATGTCCGCCTGCAATCAAAACCGGCAGCACCAGCAAAAACTGGGTAAATGCAAAAATCATATGATTTCTTGCTCCCAGCAGCCACGACGGCAGCGGCCAGCCAGCCATATGTCCCATCGAAATGTAAAACAGCGGGATCGTAAAGACTAACGAAACGATCAGTCTCTGCTTCATCTGCTTTGCTGCCGCCGCTGCCGCATCTGTTGCACCGTTTTTTTCTCTGCCTGATGCTCCTGTCGTTTTGCTGCCCTGTGTCTGGTGCAGCGAAGCGCCATAGCCGATGTCTTCTACCTGATGAATAATTTTCCCGGAATCCAGTTCGGCTTCATCATAGGAAACCGTCATGCTGTTTTTCAGCAGATTGACACTGCATTGCTGCATGCCCTCCATTCCGGAAATTCCTTTTTCAATTCGCGCTGAGCATGCCGCGCATGACATGCCGGTAATATCATAGGTTTCTTTTTTCATATATCTCCATTCTGCAGCCGTCCTGTATAGTCTTTCCTGCTTTACAGCTTTTAAAGGCTGCCCTTAAAGAACTCATCTTGTCTTTTTTTCTATCCTCTGCTACCATTATAACAATTAGGCACAAAAAATAAAGAATGCACTATTTTGTAATATACTACCCAAAAGGATAGTGTTCACCTCACAACAATAGAATGCACGCTCTGCGAGCATCCTATTGTCATGAATAAGAATGGAGAAATCGCTATGGCTTCAAAAGAAAATCCCTCGGTCAATAAAAATTGCCCCGTTTCCGCTACAATCCGCTTAATCGGCGGCAAATATAAAGCGCTGCTGCTCTGGCATCTGACCGGTCAGACGCTGCGCTTCAACCAGCTGCACCGTCTCGTCCCCGAAGCGACGCCTAAAATGCTGACCCAGCAGCTCCGCGAACTGGAAGAAGACGGTCTGATTTCCCGCACAGTTTATCCTGTCGTTCCGCCCCGCGTTGATTACTCGCTGACGGCGCTCGGTGAAAGCCTTTTCCCGATTCTCGAAGCGATGTATCGTTGGGGCAGCGCCCTGATGCAGGACGAAGGGCTTACGCCGGCATGTACGATGACCGACAGCCATGCTATGGCTGCATCCTCTACAGCTTCTGCACCAAATGCCGTGTTGCAGAACACTCCGTCCGCGGCATGCTGCGAAAGCGACAACGTTTTGTCCCGCCGCAGCACGACAAAAAAAGAACAGGAGAGCTGTCCCTCCTGTTCCTGTCATGCACGTTTAAAATCCTGAGCTACACCTTGGCATGCCGGACAATTCCAATCCCGATGGGATACGGTCCGGTATGCACTCCAATTGTTGCACCGATCTGATAAATGCCGATTTCTTCAATTCCAAGCCGTTCCCGGATCAGGTCCTTCAACATCTCCCGGAAGCCGACAGCCTCTTCATAGTCATAGCCATAGCCGATACAAAAGCTGTATTCTCCCGGCTTTGCCTGTACCTCATCCAGGTATTTTTCCGTCATCTCCACAACCTTCTGCATCGATTTCTGACGGCTTCTGGTAATGCCGGAATTGAAAATTTCTCCCTCTTTCAGTGTGATGAGAGGTTTGATTTTCAACGCACTGGCCGCAATTCCCGCAAGCTTTCCAATGCGTCCGCCATGCTTTAAGTAATCAATGCTGCCGATCGTAAAAAAGATCCTGCCGCTCTCCCGGATCGAAAGCAGAGCTTCTGTAATCTGCTCATATTCCAGTCCGAGATCCCGCAGTCTGCACGCTTCCAGCACAAACAGTCCCTGCAGTACCGTATCAAATGTCGAATCAATGACCGCAATCTTTGCCTCCGTATACTCCTCCAGGATCATATCCTTTGCTGTAGTTGCCGACTGCAAAGAGCCACTGAACTTCGCCGTGATGCAAATGCAGATCACCGGAATATTTTCTTTTACAGATTTTTCAAACACCTCATAAAAATCCTGTACAGACGGCATGGATGTCTTCGGGAACACATCCGGATGATCCACCATCTGCTGATAAAAATCGCGTACTGTGATCTCTTCTATTTCTTTATAATAGTGTTCCCCGTCAAACGAAACATAAAAGGGAACAACCTCAATATCCTTTTCTTTGGATAGCTCCGGCGATAAATCCTGAGAACCGTCACTGATGATCTGTACCTTTTTCTGCATAAGTGCCTCACACAACATATAGTTTTGAAAACTACTTTTTGTAACTGTATGATTATATCACACTCTTCAGGAAAGATACAAGTCATTTTCAGTGGTTGCTTCCTCTTTTCATGGCAGATGGTGTTGCTGCGCCACGCGTACCATTTTCAAAACCAAAACTTTACTTTAATATTTCTTCCATCTCATATTTCTTTGTCATCGCTTCCATCACCTCTTTTTCCGACAAACGGACAATAAATTCTGCATCTCCACCTGCCGCCATCCTGGAAATCAGCTCCAGCAAACTCGCTCTTCCCTCATTTCTACACTCCTCTGCCCAGTCTTCCATAGCCTTACACATATCATATTCCTCGCTTTCTTCCTTTAAATATTTCGTTTTCTTTTCCAATAAATCTTCCCTGTTTAACATAATACAGCTCATATCGTATGCGGACGCGTCCATCCGACTGATCCGTTCTTCATTGTCTTTGCAATATTTCCGAAGCTCTTCCTTGTTTTTCTGTCGTTTCATCAGTCCGATCAGTTCCCGCAGATTTGTATGGAAATACTCTTCCTGCAGGTCTTTTAAACAAAATACATGGATCGGGTAATCTGTGATCAGGCTCTTTAGCTTTTCATCAATCCCCTGCAGCTTGAGCATATCACTTAGCCTCTTTGGCGCATTCCACTCCTCCTCTCCATGGTAAATCACAAGCGTAACGACCGGAATCAACCGATCCGTCCGCCTTAGGCGGCTTAAATATTCTGTGCTGTCTGTCAGCATCCCGCTGTTCTCCTCGTACAGTTTCTTTAGTTGCCTGCTGTATTCCTCCGTGTCGTATTCCATACACCGAAACGGCATCGCAAGGTGCAGATTGTTCTGTGCTTCCGCTGCCAACAGCACCATCATTTTCCGGTTCGAAAACATTTTAATAGCGTCCCGTTCCCGGTGTTTTCTCAGTCCATTTCTGCCGTAGTTCATCAATGTCCTCGAATAGTTTTTCTGCACCTCGCTCAACTGCCCCGGCAAGATCACCTCCTCCCCTTCATACAGGCACCCATTGTACAAGTCTGCCAAAATTTCATCCCGGTTTAAATACCCCACAAATGCGTCATTTTGTCTTCCCATCCACACTCCTCTTCTCTCTTTCCAGCAGAAATCTATCACACCTAAAAATTTACGATACCCGGCACATTTAAAAAATTGTAACCACTTCCACACAACCTCCCCACAGTATTCCGTCAAAGTATCCTTTTCAAATGATTCCTCTCCGCTGCGCATTATTCTCTTGTCCCAAACAAATTGAATTCCGGCAGTCCTGCCGTCATGAAGCGCACAGCCCATCTATGCTGTACCCCTGGAAAATGGAAACGCTGCAACCGTTATAAGCCCGTTTCGCATTTTTAATATGAATATAGTGATGATAGAATAGATTCAAAGCGCTCTGCCTTGACAACTTCATTATAACAGCTTTTTTCATTCTGACAAGTCGTGAAAAATACGGCAGCAAAAATCGGGAGTTTGACAGTTGCATAATCAAAAAAGGTAAGGAAAAGAATAAAATACTATAGTTCGCAACGAAGAAAAAAATCGCCGCAGCCCAGTAAATACAAGGGCTACAGCGATTTTATTTTTACTCAACTGTCAAAGATTGGATTATAGCACAACTTTCAGGAAAGATACAAGTCATTTTCCGTACTCTTCTCAGCCCTCGCCAATCTTATTGACCTGTTCCAGAAGCTCTGCCAGCTGTTTTCTGCTATAGCGTCCCTCTGTAAAGGTTACAAGAGTTTTCAGCGGAAAGTCGCAGATCACACGGAATGCGAAGTCCTCCGCATTTTCTCCCATCTCGAAATCAATACCGGACTCCCGTTTAAAATAATCCATCCTTTCCTCTGCGATCGGTCTGGTCGGCAGATATGCATACAACTCACCAAAGGTTGTATTGGCATGGAAATGCTTGTGGATCTTCGCTGTCGAAGTCACTGTAACGGTCTTTTTCAGGCGAATGTCCCGGCTCGATGCACCGACTAAAATTTCGAACTGCCCGCTCTGCACCAGAAAATCCTTCTGCTCCACATCGTAGTAGGCAAAACTTCTTTTATTCAGCACAAACTCTGCGGTTTTGGTTTCTCCCGGCTCCAGAGAAAGCTTTACAAAGCCTTTCAGCTCCTTCTCCGGACGAATGATTTCATTCTGGCAGTCGTGAACATAGAGCTGCACCGTCTCTTTTCCGGCACGTTTCCCTGTATTGGTCACCCTCACCTTAACACGCAGCTGATCGGTATCCAAAATGCTCTCCTGATCCGTTTCGATGCTGCCATAGGAAAAGGTCGTGTAGCTTAAGCCCTCGCCAAATGCAAACTGCGGACGGATTTTTTTCGAATCATAATGGCGGTATCCGACAAAGACACCCTCCCGGTATTCCACCTGATAGCCCTCTCCCGGGAAATTCAGGTATGCAGGAGTATCCTCCAGACGCATCGGGAAAGTCTCTGCCAGCTTACCGCTGGGATTTACCTCTCCGTAAAGGATCGACGCCATGGCACCGCTTCCCGCCTGTCCCAGCAGGTAGCCTTCTACAATCGCTTTTACATCGTCTTCAAACGGCATCACCACCGGAGCACCATTATTCAATACAACGATCAGATTCGGATTATACTGCTTCAGCACACGGATCATTTCCAGCTGTGCACCGGGCAGATTCAGATGCTTACGGTCAAGTCCCTCTGTCTCATAGCTTTCCGGAAGTCCCATGCATAAAACAACCTTGTCTGCTGCCTTTGCCGCCGCAATCGCCCGTTCCAGTTCTGCTTCATCCAGACTTTCCGCATCCACAGAAAATCCTTTTTCATATAAAACAGCATCGCCGCCGCGCTTTTGCATTTCCTCCAGCAGCGTATCCAGAAATGTCGGGTTGATATGGGAGCTTCCACCGCCCTGAATCCTGCTCTTTACCGCAAACTCACCGATCAGCGCTATTTTTTCCGTTTTGGCAAGCGGAAGCTGCTGTTCTTCATTTTTCAGAAGCACAATACATTCCGATGCGATCTTCTGTGCCAGTTCATGATGGGTTTTTGGAACAAACGGCTCTACCGGCGGCTTTTCATCTGCCTTTGCGATCAGCTCAAGCAGTCGGCGAACTGAAACATCTACCTGTGCTTCGGTAATTTTTCCTTCCTGCACAGCCTCCAATACCGCACGGTCATTGACACCTCCCGAAGACGGCATTTCCAGATCCTGACCGGCCTCCAGTCCCTTGACGCGATCGTTCGTCGCGCCCCAGTCCGTAACGACCAGACCTTCATAGGCCCATTCGTCCCGCAAAACATCATTCAATACTTTCTTATTTTCCGAACCGAACTCACCGTTTAACCGGTTATAGGCACACATGACCGTCCAGGGCTTTCCTTCTTTGATCGCAGTTTCAAAGCTTGCCAGATAAATTTCCCGAAGTGTCCGTTCATCCACCTTTGCATTGATCGTCAGGCGCCTCGTCTCCTGATTGTTCGCCGCAAAATGCTTGATCGAAGCGCCGACTCCCTTGCTCTGCAGCCCTGTGATATGTGCCTTTGCAAGTCGAGAAGACAGATACGGATCTTCGGAAAAGTATTCAAAGTTCCGTCCGCACAGAGGCGAGCGTTTGATATTCGCCCCCGGTCCCAATAAGACATCTACATTTTCCGCCCGGCACTCGATTCCAAGCGCTTCTCCCATCTCATAGATCAGCTCTTCATTCCAGGAAGCTGCCAACGCTGCTGCCGGCGGAAAACAGGTTGCCGGAACGCTTTTATTCAAGCCCAGATGATCCGCATTCTCTACCTGCTTACGCAGACCGTGCGGTCCGTCCGTCAGCATCAGCTTGCGGATGCCAAGGCGCTCAACTGCCTGCGTATACCAGAACGCAGAGCCTGACAGCAGACTGCATTTTTCTTCCAACGTTAGCTGTCCAAGTAATTCTTCTATCGCCATTGCTGCTTTCCTCCTGCCAATATACCCGGCTGCAGTGTGCGTCACCACACCATCGACTGCCGAATCTTTTCTCCTTCGCAGCTCCTGCAAAAGCTGGAGCTGCGCTGCACCAGAAAGACTTATTCCTCCCAGGTTTTATAATACCAGCCGTAGCCATTGCCGGGCAGGATGACATTACGTAAAACACACTCCCCTTTTCCGAGCAGATCTTGAAAGGGCATTTCTCCCATGTCGATCCATGCCGTCTGGGGCTCATCCGAGAAGTTGAACACGCCGACAACCATCTCGTTTTTCAGCTGTCTGCAGATGCACAGCACATGGCTGTTATAGGTGTCATAGGTCCATACAGCAGCCTTTCCGGAAAACGGACCACATGCAAAGCGGGCTTTTTCCATCTTCTGCATTCCCTCGAAAATCCGGTTCTGGACAGTACCCCTTTCTGCTCTTTTCTTTTCCAGCTCCCAACGGAAATGTCCTCTGTGTACATAACGGGAATCCGCCGCACGGTCTGCATCCGGATCATCCTTATAGGAATAATCATTGAGCTGACCGATCTCATCTCCGCTGTATATAACCGGAATGCCGGACTGAATAAACAGATAAGCGTTGAGCATCAGGATTTTCTGAATGGCACGCTCAATTCTCGCCGGATCCTTTGCCTGCAGCGAAGTCTCCAGACCGCACAGGGATGCCGTCGTTCCGCAAAGTCTCGCATCCTGTAATACAGGATCATCATTATACAGCTCTCCCCGCGCATCGCTGCCTGCTGCCATGCCCCGGAAATATTCATTCAGATACTTCTTATGCGGAATCTCCTGAATCCCGGAGGGTTTTAAGAAATCATAGTCCAATCCCCAGCCGATATCGTCGTGGCAGCGCAGATAATTCAGGAAAACATATTCCTTCGGCAGACTGTTTACCACGTCCATCTGCTGTTTTAACAGCGCAACCTCCTTTGTCGCAACGGTATGCCAGGTTGATGCCATCGTTGTTACGTTATAAAGCATATGGCATTCCGGTTTTTCGAGCGTTCCGAAATAAGGGACAACCTTGGCAGGCTCCATAACAACCTCACCCAGCAGTACAACGCCGGGGCAAACGATTTCCGTGATCATACGGATCATACGCACAATGGTGTGTACCTGCGGCAGGTTTCTGCAGTCTGTCCCCAGCTGCTTCCAGATATAGGGGACTGCATCGATCCTGACGATATCAATTCCCTGATTCACCAGATACAGCATATTATAAACCATCTCGTTAAAAACCACCGGATTGGAATAGTTTAAGTCCCACTGATAGGGATAAAAGGACGTCATAACATATTTTTTGCACTCGTCCCTCCAGGTAAAATTACCGGGTGCCGTTGTCGGAAATACCTGAGGCACGGTTTTTTCAAACTCCTGCGGAATGTCAGGTGTATCATAGAAGAAATACCGATCCTGATATTCCTTTTCCCCTGCCAGTGCGCGCTTTGCCCACTCATGATCTTCAGATGTGTGGTTCATTACAAAGTCCATGCACACGCTCATCTTTTTCTCATGGCAGGCGCTGCACAGAGAAGCCAACTCCTCCATCGTACCCAGGGCCGGCTGCACCTTCCGGTAATCCGCTACCGCATAGCCTCCATCACTTTTTCCCTTCGGGGTATCCAGAAATGGCATCAGATGCAGGTAGTTTACGTTGCATGCTTCCAGGTAAGGCAGCTTTTTCTTCACACCCTTCAAATTGCCGGCAAAAGCGTCGATATACAGCATCATGCCAAGCATATCCTGGCGGCTGTACCATGCAGGCTCCTGTTCTCGCTCCCGGTCCAGCTTCTTTTCTGATTCCGGGCGCTCCTGATACCATGCTTCCATCTGTTCACATAACTGGGTAAACATATCCTCTCTTCCCGGATATAATTCGCAGTACAGCCATTTGAGCTCATCCAAATGGCGCTGCAGTCTTTTCTGATATTCCTGCGCTGTTTTCATGTTCTTTCCTCTCCTTTTGCCGCGCGGCGGGCACAGCAGATTTTATTTCAATTTCGAACGCGGATGTCACAGCGCCCCCGCCAGCGTTGTGCTGCGATTTTTATTCCACTTCAACTACCGCATTCTGTCCGTTTAGCTCAAGCAAATACAGGCAATCCTTTTTCTCCACCTGCGCTGTTACATCCTCTCCGTTGCAAAGCACACGCTTTACAGGCTCTTTGGATAAAAATCCGACGGTCTTTCCGCCACAGATTTCGCCCATTAGCCTGCCGCCGATCTCATGCATCCACAGTACCGCATCAAAGCTGATGTATTTATCCACAAGTCCCACAAAGGTTTTCCCCTCTGTGTCCTCCACAAATAAAAACCAGGTGAAATCCCCCGCTGCAAGGCGGTATTCCCTGCCTTCTTCTGCACTGCAGGCCGCAGCAGTCTGATTACGACAATCATAAATCCAGCAGTTTTTCCCGGAAAGCTCCGGAATATCCGATGCACCGATCCGATAGGTCTGTTCCTGATGGGTCAGATTATAAACGGCAATCACTCCGCCGATCTTACCATTTGCATATGCTCCGACATTTGTCAGCTTCAGCACGCCATCTTTTCTGGGATCACGAAACATACAATCCTGTGTCGGTCTTGCCGCCCGTAAGAGCTGCGGCAGCCTTCCGTCCGCATAGCAGAGCGGCGCTGCAACCTCCGGGGCTGTTTCTCCTATCCGATCGCTGAAATACACCGGTCCTCCGCTGATCGCACGCAGCAGGCTGTGGCGCAGACCATCCTCATGGCTTGTCCAGAACATATCCCAGTCGCATACATACAGCTCGCCCTGGTAGGGTGTATTGTATGCATTCTGGAGCAAATGCTCTGCAAATCCATCCTCCCGTTTTGGTACAAAATCATCGCTGTTTCGTGCAACCGCTGTCTGGGGACGGGAAAACATGTTCTCTGCCGCCATTCCCATACAGTTGATCACTGCACCGTCAAAGTACGCTGCCGCGCCCTCCAGCGCTCCATGTATTCCCCGCGTCGCTGTCATCAGTGGAAGATCATTTTCAAAATAATTATGTACGGCGCTCTGTCCGTCCACTTTGGAAAAGCTGATGCCCTCCCGCTTCAGATATTCATACCAATCCCGGTAAAAGCCGTAGCCCTTGGCTGCATCCGGCCACGGGATCAGCTTCCCGGGTGCATTTTGATATAAATGCTCCTGCTCTTTTGCTGCAAGGTCGCTTCCCGGCTCGATTCCGCCCCAGTAGCCGCCAAGCGCATGCCAGACACCAAACCAGTCCACCTGTGTATCCCGCTTTATATCACGGATCATCTGAGCAAATCCGTTGGGGAACTTTTCTTTTTCGGGCGCAAGGTCATAGAGTGCGTCTCCATGCACCGACAGCCAGCCGTCATCCATCAGCATCCAGCGCACCGGTACATTTTTTTCCGCAAATTCTCTGCCCTTTGCGCGAACCTTTTCTTCACTGATTTCCGTATAAAATGCATCCCAGCTGCACCAGCCAAGATATTTCAGCATCTCCGGCATATTCCGTTCCTCTTTCAAACGGATTCCGTGATACTCTGCCGCCCACGCCATACACGCATGAACCGCTTCCTGCAAACTGTCCGCCTCCGCATATGCATAAACAGGCTCGTCCAGTTTGCTGATTCCGCCCTTGCAGGCGCTCATTCCGAAAATAAGCGTATTCTCTCTTCCGGGCTTTACCTGGGTCTTAAACTGTTTTCCCGGCATTGGAAGCAGGAAAAAGTATCCGTTTCTCAGCTTTCCGTAAATCGCCTGTGTCAGCTCCGGGATTTCCGAAAAGTCATTGATAAATGCCGGTCTTGTCCACCAGTCGTTTAAAAGATACATTGCGGTCATCGCCTCCGGCCGGATCTCCGTTTCCACTTCCAAAATAACCGGAAGCTCTTCCTCCAGATTATCACTTCTCCGGCAGCCGTCCTGCTCAATTTCCAGCTTCAGCCAGCCGGATCTGACCTTTTTTTCTGTTCTATAGATAAATTCCGCTGTCACATTGTCCTGCTTTTCCAGAATAACCCGCAAAGCTTCTCCATTATCTTCCCGGACAAGTGGCAAAAGCACCTGCTCCGGTTTTCTCTGTCTGTGCAGCCGCAGGACGATATTATTTTTTCTCTGCATAAGTTCCTCGCCTTCTGCCGTTGTACCGGCTTCCTTCTGTTATGCTTCCTCTGCGATCAGAACCTCATACGGGCGCAGACGCACCGTATTACCTGTAAAAGCAGCTTCCTTATAGTTGTCTGCAAGCACCTGTCCGGGCGCAGCCACCAGAGTCAACTCGCGTTCTTCCGGCTGCATGTTGCACAGTACGAGCAACGTTTTGCCTTCAAAGCTTCTTCGATACGCGATCAGATTTTTCTCCTCCCGATAAGCCGGTGCAAAGGTGCCTTCGCTGATCAGCTCTGACCATTGGGAATGCAGACGCAGCCCGATCATCTTCTTATACCATGTAAGCACGGAATCCTCGTCTCTCTCTTCCTGTGCTGCGTTCAGCCCTGTATAGTTGGGATTTACCTTTAACCAGGGTTTTCCTGTTGTAAATCCGGCATTTTCTGTATCATCCCATTGAAACGGTGTCCGCGCATTGTCCCGGCTTTCCAGCTGAACCAGACGCAGCGCTTCCTCCGGTGAAAATCCATCTGCCAGTGCGCGGTTATATTGATTGTGGGTCGATACATCATTGTAATCGTCCATCGACGCATACGCACAGTTTCTCATGCCGATCTCCTGCCCCTGATAGACATACGGCGTGCCCCGCAGCAGCAGATACATTGATGCGAGCATCGTTGCCCCATAATAATTTCTTCCCTCCCGGGGCAGATAATGGTCGATCGATCTGGGCTGATCGTGATTTTCTGTGCAAACACCAAACCATCCCCTGTCTCCTGCCATTTCGTGACTGGAAAACAGCTCTCTTTTCAGATCCTCCGGCGTCCACTCCTGTCGGTCATACCAGAAATAGTTCGGTCCCTTCAATTCCAGCTGGCACCAGGAGAACTCAAACACCATAGAAAATACACCATCTTCTAAGGAAATAAACGAAAGCAGCGTCTCTGGAGTCAGACCGGCTGTCTCGCCGACTGTCAGTGTTTCTCTTCTTCCGTATGTCCGATCTCTGAACTCCCGCAGCAGTGCTTCGATTCCGGGCTGATTCAGTGCGCCGTGCGCAACGGATACCAGACCATCTTCTCCGTCTGCAGGATAAGAGGGCAATCCCGCTTCTTTTTTCAAATAGGTGATGGCATCCAGCCGGAAGCCCCCGATGCCCTTATCCAGCCACCAGTTGACCATCTTATAGATTTCTTCCCGCAGCTCTTTATTTTCCCAGTTTAAATCGGGCTGTTTCTTCGTAAAAATGTGCAGGTAGTAATAGTCCGTTCCCTCGATCGGCTCCCACGCGCTTCCGCCGAAGATGGACCTCCAGTTGTTCGGTGCTTTGCCGTCGATTCCTTTTTTGATATAAAAATACTTGCCGTAAGGTCCTTCCGGATCTGCTTTTGCTTTTTGAAACCACTTATGCTCGTCGGAGCAGTGATTGACCACCAGATCCATGATGATACGGATGCCGCGTTTCTTCGCTTCTGCGATCAGCTCATCCATGTCCTCGTCCGTTCCAAAGGCTTCATCTATATGATAATAATCTGCAATATCGTAACCGTTATCGTCCATCGGGGATTTATAAACCGGACAGAGCCAGATCACATTTGCCCCGAGGTCACGGATATAGTCCAATTTTTCAATAATACCGCGCAGATCGCCGATCCCATCCCCATTCGCATCATAAAAGCTGCGGGGGTAAATCTGATAAACGACTGCCTTTTTCCACCACTTTTCTTTTTCCATGAGCAAAATTCCCTTTTCCTGATAAGATGATGTCGGGATCAAAAGCCTCGACCTTGATGCCTGCAGAAAGCCTGCTGTCTTACTGCTTCCCTAATACAAAATACAACGAAAACCCGCACAAGGCGGGTTTTCGCAATTGCCGGCAGACACTCGGCAGCTATGAGGTTTTCTCATCATCCGACACTGCCAGTCTGTTTACATCTTAACGGCACCTTCTGCCACACCTGCCACGATATACTTCTGCAGGAAAATATAAAGAATGACAATCGGGATGATCGTTACCAGCACAGCCGGGAAGATCAGCTCCCACGGGTTACCGTACTGACCTGATGTCAGCTTGGCGAAGTATAACTCCAGCGTCAGGGTTTTCACTCCGTTGCTGTTACCGATTACCAGGAAAGGAAGCAGATAGTCGTTCCAGATCCACATACCGTTTAATACGATAACAGTAACTGTAGTTCCCTTTAACAGCGGGAATACTACTTTAAAGAACATCTGAAAAATGTTGGCTCCGTCAATGATCGCCGCTTCCTCCAGAGACTGGGGAACGCTCTTGATAAAGCCATGATACAGAAATACTGACATACTCAGTCCAAAACCGCCGTACATGAAGATCAGTCCGGGGATGTTCTTGAGTCCTATTTTCTCAAAGAGATCCAGCAAAGGATACATCAGAGACTGGAAGGGGATCAGCATTGCTGCGGTAAATCCAAGATAAAGTACAGTACCCAGGATGCTCTTGCTTCTTACCATTACCCATGCTGCCAGAGAAGAAACCATAACCAGAAGCAACACAGAAATGAAGGTGATCACAAAGGTGATCCAGATGGCGCGGAAGAAATGGATCTGCTGCGCCGCACTGATAATATACTGAAAGCTCCAGGAAGAAGGCGCGCTGACCGGTGAATCCACGATCTCATTGTTGGATTTGAAGGAATTGAAGATCAGGAAAACCAGCGGAGCCAGTGTATAAATCGCAACGAGGGCCAAAATCGCGTGCATCAAGGCCTGACCTGTTTTATGACGTCCCTGCATGCTCATTACAGCTCCACCTCCTTCTTAGATGTAATGGAAACCTGAACCAGGGTTACAGCTGCGATCAGCACAAAGAAGATAACAGCCTGTGCCTGTGCAAGACCGTAGTCCGGGGGAGAACCGTCACGGGTTGTATACAGGATCTGCATCGCCAGCATTCTGGTACTGAAGTTACCGTCTGTCAACGCTACGTTCTGATCCAACAGCATGAAGCATTTGGACAGTGTCAGGAAAAATACGATAGTAAAGGATGGCATCAGCATCGGAACCGTGATGCTCTTAAATCTCTGCCAGGTACCTGCTCCGTCAATCGCCGCCGCTTCCGACAGATCCTTCGGAATATTATTCAAACCGGTGGTATAGATGATCATCATATAACCGGCCATCTGCCATGTGATCAGCATTACCAGGGCAAACAGCGCCTTGGTGTTGTCCTGCGTCATGTTGCACAGCGCAGGAATGGAAATGATTCCGTCTTCTCCGAACAGAATCTTGGAAAAAACGATTTCAAAAATGAACTGCCAGATATAGCCCAGTGCCAGGCCACCTAACAGGTTAGGCAGAAAGTAGATCGTGCGGTATGCCGCAGCGCCTTTGTTCAGGCTGGTTGCCAGAAGCGCCATTGCAAGGGATACCACGTTGATCGCTACAACTGCCACAAGCGTTACCTTAATGGTATATACAAACGCATCAAGGAATTTTTTGGTTTTAAATGCCTTAACATAGTTGTCGAAGCCAACAAACGCTTCCCAGAAATGATCACCGCCTGCAAAGTAGGTACCTCTCCAGGCTGTAAAGGAATAAATGACACCCATGATGAACGGGATCACAATTACCATAACAAACAAAATCAGGGCCGGAAGCGCTAACGGTACAAATCTTTTTTTATAATATCTGTCCATTACGTCTCTCCTTGTCTTTTCTTTTCCCCTGTCGTTTTCCGGCTTTGCCGGAAAGAGGAGGCTGCCGCAGCCCATGTCGCATGTTTGCGGCAGCCGGAAAATCCTGTTTTACAAAATTCTGTTTCGTTCTGTCACTTTTTATATGGCTCGGTCGAGATTATTCCAGACCAGCCATTTCAGCCCAGCTGCTGATGGCATAATCTGCGATATCGCTGTAAGCGGTTTCAGGCCATTCTGCAGTATTTACATAGTTCTCCATCATCTGCAGACCGAAGTTATCGGTAGCCCAGCCCTTAGGAGCGCCTGCGTATGCGTTGGTCAGAGTCTTATCCGCAGCCATGTAGGAGATAATGGAATCGCCCAGGCTGTAGCCAGCGGAGGTTGTTGCAGGATCAGCGTTGTAAGGGATGAAGGACATTTCTTCCACAACGAACTTCTGACCTGCTTCAGTGGTGTTCAGCCATACAAGGAACTCTTCTGCCAGTTCTTTTTCTTCATCAGAAACCTTGTCGTTGATGCAGTAGTAGTTCGGTACGAATACCGGAATGGACTCAAGCATATGCTCAACTGTCAGACCTTCTACCTTGATGTCATCCTGTGTGAAGGGCATCTTAATGGGCAGGAAGGTCAGGGTATCAACGATGTCAGCATTTGCTTTCTTGATGTTCTCGTATGCCCAGTTGCCCTGCTTTAAGAAGATTGCCTTGCTGTTTGCGAAGGTTGCAACAGAAGGATCATAGCCATTGGTAGTTGCATTGATCAGTTCCGGTCCTCTGGGGGTTGTTGCATTGGCGGTCTTTAAATCCAGAGCCTTTGCATAAGCTTCGAATGCACCCTTGCCAGCCTGCAGCTGTTCCAGAGTAGCTTCGCCGGCTGCCTTGGAATCCGGGAAGATCGCGTCTACTGCAATGTTAACGAAGTGGTCACCATAGGTCCATTTTTCGGAGCCTGCTACAGAGAATACGCCTTCCAGAGTAGCTGCCTTGCCGGTCTTCTCTGCTGCCAGTGCGAATTCCTGACCGCTTAAGGTAACGCTTCCTGCTGTGCCTTCTTTGATGTAGCTCTGCAGAGTCAGAACCATCTGCTCAAACTCGTCATAGGTTGCTGTCTTGAATGCTTCAAGGAAAGCGTCTACCTGATCTTCACCAAACAGAGCTGCCAGCATCTCTTTATCTACGATGTAGCCATAGCCTTCTACGTTATAAGGAATACCATAATTTGCAGTGCCATCTGTCAGGTTGAAGCTCTCCGGGATATCAGCTACCAGCTGTTTGAACTCTTCATTGGTTGCCTTGGAAAGATCCATTGCAAATCCGCCCTCTGTCCATTCAACCAGAGTTTCGGCGTTCATGCAGGAGAAGATCGCCGGCTTGTTCTTGGAGTTCATTTCGGTACGAAGTGTGTCATCACTGTTAACGCCGGAACCCAGGGAGAATGCCTTAACCTTAACACCCTTTTCCTTGCCGAAGGCCTCTGCTGCAGCTGCCATAGCGTCTGCGTTCTCACCCTTGTTGTTAAAGATGTACAGGTCGTAATCAGCGGAACCTGTAGAGGTGGAAGCTGTGTCTGCGCTGCCTGTGCTGGAAGAGGAGCTTCCGCAGCCTGCCAGTGCGCTCACTGCCAGCATACCTGCCAGTGCGAGGGATAACCATTTTTTACCTTTCATTTCATAATCCTCCTTGTTTCTTTATGGATTCTGAGAGGCTGTGGTTTATAGAAGTTGTCCTGCAAAACCGCTGCATCCTGGAATCCTTTTAGAGCTCTTGCCTAATGTACGGAACTCTTGTTTCCTGATGAGGTCATCATAGCACCCTGTTCTATATATGTCAACCGGTAACATGTGCATCTTTTATACTTTTGTCTCTTTTTACAAAATCAAAATGCAATATTTGTACAGTTTCACGAAATCCTTTTTCTATTATCCGCTGCCAAAACTTCCAATTCCGTACTATTTATGTCTTTTTTCTCATTATATGGTATGGAAAACATGTTTCCGCAACACATATTGTGTTACCGATGACATATTGTACCAGGGTCACAAATTCTTTCGCCCACAGGAGCTTGCTCATAAGTGGGCGAAAGAACTTGTGACCCGCCCCGATAGGAGCATAAAAGTGGGATGATAATCCCACGATATGCGACTATCGGGCAGGATTGTGGGAGTGCGCAGCACGGAACAATCCTGCAGGTATCAACACCAGGGGCAAAGTCTTTTGACCACAGGAGCTTGCTCATAGGTGGGCAAAAGACTTTGTGACCCGCCCCGATAGGAGCATAAAAGTGGGATGATAATCCCACGATATGCGACTATCGGGCAGGATTGTGGGAGTGCGCAGCACGGAACAATCCTGCAGGTATCAACACCAGGGGCCCCGGAACGTGAAAACGCCGGAGCTTTTACGCTCCGGCGTTTTCTTATACCAGTTCCCATCATCATTTCGTCTTCAAAACCGTAGTTCCTCGCTGCACCAGCCGTACCGGCAATACAATTTTCTGGGGGACAGGCTCATTCTTCAGGCTTTTCGTAATATACTCCACACACAATTCTGCCATTTCCTCCACAGGCTGATGGATCGTCGTGATCTGGGGTGTTGTTACCGTCGATATCATCACATCGTCGAAGCCGACCAGCTGGATATCCTCCGGCACCCGTTTGCCCATCTGTGCACCGACCTGGATTATCTGAGAGGCGATCAGATCACTGCTGGCAAAAATTCCATCCACATCCGGAAACTCCTGCAGTGCCCTGCGGATAAAGTCTTCATAATGCATGGAGCCGTACAGCAGTCTGTCGCTCACCAATATCCGGTACGGAATTCCCGCCCTTTTGCAGATGTCAGAAAATCCATCCGCACGCCGGTCCGCAGGCATGTCCTTACCGGCGACGCCGCCGAAATGCAAAAGGTTCCTGCAGCCGCATTCGATCAAATGCTCTGCTGCCAGCCTGCCGCCCTGATAGTTGTCACACTGTACGGAAATCGTATCATCATCCTCTCCCCGCTCCAGATTCACGACTGGGATGTTCATTTTGCGAAATTCCCGTGTCTGAACATATTTGCTGCACAGTACAATGCCCGCCACACGATTTGACATGCACATATCCAGATAATCCTGTTCTTTTTCCGGCTGCTCCTTTGAATTGCACAAAAGCAGCTTAAAGCCTTTTTCCGCTGCGGAGGATTCTATATTACTGATCACTTTTGTAAAAAAAGGATGTGAAATATGCGGCACGATCAGTCCGATCGTATTGGTATACTGTTTGGAAAATGCACGTGCCAGTTCGTTTGGCTGATAGTGCATTTCTTCCATCGCCGCATATACCTTTTTCCGCGTCCCCTCGCTGATGTATCCCCGGTTGTTTATAACACGGGATACTGTTGTTGCCGTTACGCCCGCCCTCTGGGCGATATCCTTTAAGGTTGCCATTTTCTGTCTCTACACTCCATTTCAAATCAGGAATATCACTCTCCCATTAGTATTATAAATATTTTTTCGTAAAATATCAACCGGTAACATATTCCCGCAGTTCACTCGTACCCTTCTGAGTTCAGATTCCGTGCTTGCACGAAAATCTGAGCTCAGAAGGGTACGAGTGAACTGTATAGTATATTCCCAGAGTTCAGATTCCTTACAACGCCCGCGTCGATTCCTGTTCCAGCAATTCTCCCGGAAAAATCTTATGCTGATGGCTGCTTTTACCATCCAGCAGATCAAACAGATGACGAACAGATTCTTCTGCGATTTCCCGGATCGGCTGGCGGATCGTCGTCAGGGTCGGATTGTAATAGCTGCACAGCTCGATTCCGTCAAAGCCTGCAACAGAATAGTCCTGTGGAATCCGTTTCCCTGCTTCTGCGATCGCCCGGCAGGCTCCCACCGCCATCGTATCTGAAAAAGCAAACACTGCCGTAAACTCTTTTCCTTCATCCAGCAGCTGTCGGGTCAGAACATAACCGTTTTCCATACTGTAGGACGGAAGCTTCGGATTCATATAGCAGATCAGTCCCTCATCCGGCTCGATTCCCTGTTCCCGAAGTGCCCGCAAATATCCCATCAGACGCATCCGACCGATGCTGACGTCTTCTTTTTCCGCAGCGAGCACCGCGATTTTGCGGTGTCCCAGTCGGATCAGGTAATCCGTCATCCGATATCCTTCTTTTTCATCGTCAACCGACAAGGTGGAGTAATTATCATGCCGGATTCCGTCCGGTCCTTCTCCGACTGTTGAGAGAATAAACGGTATCCGCAGCTTACTCAGCTTTTCTTCTGAATGGACAAAATGTCCCCCCAGAAAGATCAGACCTGCCAGACGTTTTTCCTTTACCAGCTCCAGCGCCACATCAACCTCATCCTCATCCGATTCAACGTGCCGGATCACCATGGAATACTTCTTCTTTTTGATTTCATCCTCCATGATCTTGATCGCTCCGGCAAAAAACGGGTTTGTTAATCCCTTCACAAGCACAGCGATACACTTTCCGTCCGTCCGCTTCAGATACCGTGCACTGTTATTCGGAATATACCCATACTTCTGAATGATGCCCATTACCTTCTGCTTCGTTTCAGGATTGATATCCGGATGGTTATTGATCGCCCGGGATACTGTGCTTACTCCAACGCCGCACATCCGTGCAATATCTTTAATTGTGATCTCTTCCATCTCTCTGTTTTCCTGCTCCATTGCTTCTCTGCCCTACCATACTTATTGTTTCGACCGCAATTTCAAAGTTTCGCGTTTTCTCCGACATTTTATAGGAAAACCCCCGTAAAGTCAAAACAATCACAAAATTGCAAAAAGCCGTCCGGCTGTTTGCAGTAGCCGAACGGCTTTATTCTTTTTTCTAAATATGTATTTTTATTCCGGTACGCAGCTCATCCTTTTACAGCACCAGCTACAACGCCCTCGATGATGTACTTCTGGCATGCCAGATAAAATACAATGATCGGAATGATGGCAAGCACCAGGACGCCCATCATCGCACCCATGTCGACAGAGCCATATCCGCCCTTCAGATACTGAACTGCGATGGGAACTGTTTTATACTTCGTCATATCCAGTACAAGATACGGAAGCAGATAGTCGTTCCAGATCCACATCGTCTGCAGGATTGCAACCGTAATACAGGTTGGCTTCATAATCGGCATAACAATTCCGAAAAAGGTCTGCAGCGGCGTACAGCCATCGATCATCGCAGCCTCTTCAATTTCCAGCGGGATGCTCTTTACAAAACCGCAGAACATAAAGACGGAAAGCCCTGCGCCAAATCCCAGATATACAATGACGATACCAAGCGGATTATTTAATTTCAGCATATCCGCAAGCTTGGACAGGGTAAACATTACCATCTGGAACGGAACGATCATCGAAAACAGACACAGAAAATACAGCGCAGTTGTAAAACGATTCTTTACACGGCTGATATACCACGCACACATGGAGGTACACAGGATGATCACGCCAACAGACAGCACCGTAATAAAGAGAGAGGTAAAGAACGCGTCAATAAAGCCGGTTCTCTGGATTCCCTTGATATAGTTTTCGATGCCGACAAACATCTTGTCCGTCGGAATGGCAAAGGGTTTCTTACTGATATAAGCCTTCTTTTTAAAAGAGTTAATCACAACCAGCGCGATCGGAAATACATAGGCAATGGAAATCAGGGTAAAGACCAGCGTAAAGATCCAGCCATGCTTTGCTTTTCTCACATTCATTACTGCTGTACCTCCTTTCTACGTGTCAGCCAGTTCTGCGTCAATGCGATCGCTGCTACCAGCAGGAAGAATACGACCGCTTTCGCCTGACCGACGCCCTCCCAGCCGGTACGTCCATAAAATGTACGGAAAATATTCAGCGCCAGCAGCTCGGACATGTTGGAGGGCTCGCCGTTTGTCAGCGCCAGGTTCTGGTCGAACAGCTTAAACGAATTGGTCAGGGTCAGGAATGTACAGATCGTAATGGAGGGCATTACCATCGGAATTGTCACGTTTTTCAAAATCTGTCCGGAAGTCGCACCGTCAATCTTTGCAGCCTCGATCAGATCCCCGGGGATATTCTGAATTCCGGCAATGTAAATGATCATCATATAGCCGATCTGCTGCCAGCACATCAGAATAACAAGTCCCCAGAAGCCATAGACGGAGGAATAGGTCAGTGTCCGGTTCATATACAGCAGTACACCATTTAACAGAAGCTGCCAGATATAACCCAGGATGATACCACCGATCAGGTTCGGCATAAAAAATACTGTCCGGAAGATATTTGTCCCCCGAAATCCCTTTGTCAAAAGCAGCGCTACCGCAAATGCAAGCACATTGATCAGCACAACCGTCACAACTGTGAAAATCGCTGTATACCACAGGGCGTGTACAAATGAAGCATCTGTAAAAATTTTAAGATAGTTTGAAAAACCGATAAACTTTGCATCTGTTACCGTCGTGAACTTGCAGAAGGACAGATATACGCCCATCACAAAAGGCGCAATAAATCCAAGGATAAATGCAAGAAATGTGGGCAGTACAAAAATCGGCCAATACCGTCTGATTGCTTTCTCCATAATTTCCTCTCATTCTGCCGCTTTCGTGTTCTCTGCATCCGCACAGGCGGCATTGTTTCAAAAAATCTGTACTCACTGCACGGAATGCAAAAATCCCGTGCGTGAAAGGGAAAGGGCGGGCACATAGCCCGCCCTCTGATTATGATCCTTTTTATTTGCCTGCATACCGATTTTTGGTGCAGGACTTTATGCAGCTGAATTATTCCGCATGTGCTGCGTCATACTCTGTCTTCCAGCCATCTACGAATGCGGTTACAACTGCATCCCAGTCGCCGGTGCCCTGAGCATACTCAAGCAGTGCGCTGCCGACGCCGTTTTTCCACTCTTCAGAAGGCATTGTGGTGAAGTTCCATGATACAGGTGTCTTACCAGCTTTGGTGTACTCATCATTTGCAAGTACCAGCGGGTTCTGAGACTGATAACCGTCTTCAAAGGTCTTGAAAGGTGTTACAAAGCCCATGGTGTTTGCCAGAGCGTCACGACCGGTATCGCTGGTTACAACCCATTCCATGAAGTCCAGAGTTGCCTGGATATCAGCAGGATCTGCATTCTTGTTTACACACCAGTAGTTCTCGGAACCGGTGCACAGGCCCTGATTTTCTTCGCCTTCTGCGCCAATATAGATAGGAAGCATGCCAAGATCTTCATCTGCTACTTCGTTATCCTTGATGTCGTTGTAAGCCCAGGTACCATTCTGATAGAAGACAGCTTCGCCAAGTGCAAATTCGCTGGCAGCATCTTCACCAGTCTTACCGGACAGCAGAGCCGGATCACAGGTAGAATCTGTGATGTAAAGATCGAAGATCTGTTTGTAGTTGTCCAGATAGGTTCCCTTGATAGCAGGAGAAGAGGTAATTCCATCTGCCTTATATTCATAGTACAGAGGCAGGTTTGCCAGATGTGTCTTAAATCTCCAGTCAGAGGAGGAATCAAAACCGGCTGAAGCGAATGCACCTTCTACGCCAAGGTCATCCTTGTGAGCCTGAATGCCATCTGCAACTTTCTTCAGTGCTTCGAAGTTGTTCAGCTCATCGATGGATTTGATCTCTGCATCATCCAATGCAAAATAGTCATTTAACAGTGCCTTGTTGTAGATCAGACCATATGTTTCAATTACATATGCAATACCCTGAACAGCGTCGCCATCCTTTAACACATAATCGTCTGACAGTACGTTCTTATAAACCTCGCTGTCCTTTAAGTCATAGCAATAATCCTTCCAGGAAGCCAGACCAACGGGACCATTTACCTGAAACAGGGTAGGTGCTTCTGTCTTTGCCATTTCGGACTTCAGAGTAGATTCATAGGTTCCGCTTGCTGCGGTTACAACAGTTACCGGTACGCCGGTTTCAGCGGTGTACTCTGCTGCAAGATCTACCCAGTCATCTGCCTGCTCGGGTTTGAAGTTTAAGTAATAAACCTTGCCTTCGCCTGTGGCAGCAGCCTCTTCCGTTCCAGTCTCTGCCTCGGTATCTGCAGCCTCGGTCTTTTCCTCAGTTGCTTTCGTTTCTGCCGGAGCAGCTCCGGTATCTGCGGCAGTGCTTCCGCAGCCTGCAAGCATCGTTGTTGCCATTGCCGCACTCAGTAATACACTGATCAGTTTCTTTTTCATAGCTCTACCTCTCTTTTTTATTGGTGACAGGCGCTTTTCTCAGCGCAATTCCTGTCTGTTGTTGTCCCGGTAATGCTCCCGGGAACGCTTCCGGAAACGTTTCCGGATGCTATGGTTGTATATTACCACGAGGTACACCATGCGGCAATATCAATTTATTCAGATTGCATGTTTGTTTTTTAAGAACTTGTATATTCTATACAAATTGCATATTTTTTCATCGAAGTGCCTGTGTGATTCCCTTCACCGACGACAAATACTCCATTGGAGACATTCCCATTTCTTTTTTAAACTGTCTGGAAAAATATTGTACCGATCCATAGGACAGACGTGCAGCAATTTCTGTGATGTTACAATTTTCTTCCCGCATCATTTCCCGTGCACGCCGGATCTTCATTCTGCTGAAATATTCCATTGGTCCGCATCCGAACTCCTTATGGAAAAGATGCTGCAGCGTAGACCGGCTCATATAAAAAACATCACAGAGTGTATTCATATCGATTTGCTCCTGAACATGCTCCTGCATATAGTGGACGACCTGAATCAGTCGGGAACTTTTCAGATGTGCTGTCTCTTCCGTCAGCTCAAACCGTTTGGAATCGTCCGCCTTTTCTTCCCGCTCCCTGCGCAGCGTCAGCAAAAACAGCTCCAGATTCAGCAAAATCATCTGCTGTGCGTACAAGAATATTTCCTTTATCTACATATAAAAATTCCCAGAAATCCATCCTTTCCGCTGTCATTACTACAGTTGTGCAGATCGTGTTCTGTTCCATGGCAGGATATGCCTTTGCGAGAATTGAGTTCCCGTTCAAAAACTTTATTTTCGTACTGCTGTTATCCGTCCTGATGGTTCCCGGACAGATTTTCCTGCTTCCCCAGTATCAGTTAATCCAGAAGATGGGACTGTTGAACACCATCCCGGCGCTGTTTCTTCCGAACCTGTTCAGTGCCTTCGGTACATTCCTGCTGCGGCAGTTCTTTATGTCCATGCCTCAGGAGCTGGAAGATGCCGCAATCGTAGATGGCTGTAACCGGTTCCAGATTTTCGGACGTATTATGGTTCCGTTAATCCAGCCTGGTATCGCAGCGCTGACCATCTTCACCTTCAAGTTCGCATGGAACGACTTCATGTGGCCTCTGATCGTCAACAACTCCATGGATAAGCTGATCTTAGGTCCTGCACTGTCCACTCTGCAGGGTCAGTACACGACACAGTACCCGATGCAGATGGCAGGCGCCGTATTAGCCGTTATCCCGCTGGTTGTAATCTTCTTCATCTTCCAGAAGCAGTTTATCGAAAGCGTGGCCACATCCGGCATCAAGGGTTAAATCCATATCGTACTTCATTGTGTCAACTACCCACGACCTAAAGGTCATGGGCTTGTAACTGCCCAGTCGTACTAACGGTTTACACCTCCGACCTTTAACCCCAATAGATACTGCTATCTAAAGTGGCGTTACATCATAGGATGGTTGACAACACCCTTTGTAGCAGAGTTTACTCTGTTACAACTGTATTAGGTACTTGGCTATCTGCAAGATAGTCTATTCCCATACGATACAGATTCATAGCTCCAATGCGGTCATCATTAGATTTATAACCACAGTTTTTGCAAGTAAACAGATGCATCTTCTTATTGCGGTTAGCCTTTTCAATGTGTCCACAACAAGGGCAACACTGACTTGTATAGCGAGGATCTACCTTAATAACAGAAGATTGATTCTGTTTTGCTTTGTAGATTAGTTTTTGCTCAAGNAACATAACGGTCTTTTGTTTTAACACGTTCTGTAGCATTACGAATACCTGATAAATCTTCCAATACAAAGAGAGTGTGCTTGGGGTTATTTTTGACGAGTGCCTTTGATACCTGATGGTTAATATCCTGCATCCAACGGTTTTCTCGCCCACCAATAGCTTTTATTCTTCGTCTTGAAGATGAGGTCTGTCGCATTTGGAGTTCTTTACGAAGTTTGGAATAATTAGCACGTTTTTGCTTCATAGCCTTACCACTAACAAATCCAGACTTGTTTTTGCTGTCATAAGTGGCAACAACAAAGTTAATACCTCTATCTATACCCACAACATTACAGATGTCAGAAACATTACTTTCTTCGACATCGTAGGTTACTGGTATGTGAAGATAATACTTGCCATGCTTATTTACAAGTTTAGCTGTACCAAACTTATAAATCGTATGGTCGAAATACTTAGACATTCCGTCTGCAAAATAAGATAACTTCACACGACCGTTTAGCGTATTGATTGAAAAGCAGTTTTGTGTTAAGGAATAATCTCTGTTCCAAACCAAATCATACTGAGGCTTTTTGAACGAGGGTTTCATCCATTCGTTTTGATTCTCAAGAATGGTCTTATATCTGGCGATAACAGTCTTCAAAACAGACTGAGCCATTTGCGATTTAAGGTTAAAATTTTCTCGTAAAGTAGAATACAAAACCTTATTGAGCGAAAACTGCTTTAAGTCATGAGTACGGAACACATAGTCTGAAACATAATTGCAGGCATTACGATAAACAGACATAGTTTCATCAAGCAAAACCTTATCTGTTTCATCTACAACTATTTGAATTTTAGCTGTAATAGTCATTTGTTCCATATATGTACTCCTTTCATAGATATTTCACTAAATATATTATATAATAATAATTAGTGAAAATCAATGTTTTGAGGTGACGTGAATTATGGATAATAGATACAATCGTCATAACAGACGGAAATACAGCCTTAAAGTAGATATAGTTCTAGTAACAAAATATCGTAAACAATTACTCAAAGATTCTATCGCTGATGATGTTAAACAAAAGATTTTCGATATTGCTAATACTTATGGCTACGAAATTGTTGCTATAGAAACCGACAAAGACCATATACATTTCTTATTAATTTACGATACAACAGATAGGGTTTGCGATATTGTCAAAATTGTAAAACAAGAAACAACGTATTATTTATGGCACAAATATGGTTCGTTTCTGTCTAAACAGTATTGGAAGAAAAAAATATTTTGGTCAGACGGATATTTTGCTTGCAGCATTGGAGAAGTATCGTCAACTACCATACAAAAATATATTGAGAATCAGGGTTAACGATTAAAGATTTACAAGGCTCCTCCCACCACCTAAAGGTAGTGGGAGGAGCCTATGGCAAACGAAAGGATTTTATTTATGAAGGGGCAGGAAACGGAACTATCAAAAGCACAATGTCAGGAAAGCGCGTCCTTGGGGACACGCTTTCTTGTGATGGGCTCCTTAAATTATGACTATATTTATTCCCTGGATCATATTGTCGCACCGGGAGAAACGATTGCTTCTGCGAAGTTGGATAAGGCCTGTGGAGGAAAAGGCTTTAACCAGGCTGCAGCTCTTGCAAAAGCTGGTGCCAAGGTGTATCTTGCAGGTTTGGTAGGCTCTGACGGAGGTGAGCTGCTGGAAACAGCACAGGAGTTTGGTGTGGACTGCAGGTTCGTGCAGGAACGAGACAACGCAACCGGGCATGCGATCATTCAGGTGGACAAAAACGGACAGAACAGCATCGTCCTGTTTGGCGGTACGAACCGGATGTGGACGGCGGAATATGTCGATAGCGTTCTGGATTCTTTTGAAAAAGGAGATGTCCTGATCTTACAGAATGAAATCAATGGAATCGAAGATATTCTGGAAAAGGCCTATGCCAGAGGCATTTCGATCGTATTGAATCCATCGCCGTTTGAAGATTGCATTTTAAGCTGGCAGCTGGAAAAGGTTTCCCTGTTTTTCATCAATGAGGTAGAGGGCGAGCAAATGACCCAAAAAAGCGAGCCAAAAGACATTCTGGAGCAAATGCTGTTTCAGTATCCGAATGCTGCAGTTGTACTGACCCTCGGAGAAAAAGGTGCATGGTATGCAGACCGGGAAGAACGGTATTTCTGCCCGGCACAGAAAGTAAAGGCAGTTGACACCACGGCGGCGGGAGATACCTTTACCGGATATTTTCTGATGGCGCAGGAAAAGGGATTTTCTGCAGAACAGTGTCTTTCGATCGCTGCACAGGCATCCGCAATTGCAGTGTCGAGAAAGGGTGCATCGGTCTCTGTCCCGGTCTGGGCAGAGCTGCAGATGGACTTATAAATAATTCCAACAATAGAATGCACGCTCTGCGAGCATTCTATTGTCATGAATCCAAAACCCCGGACGGAGTGATTTTTCAAACTCTGTCCGGGGTTTGATTTTTATAACTTTGGATGGATGAGCGCTGCTACAATATTCGAAACATCCGTAATTTACGCAGGTTCCGGGCAGATCAGCAGTTTAGCCCATCACAACCGTAACGTCATAGTGCTGTTTGTCTTTGGTGAAAGGAACGACACAGCCGTCAATGGGAGTTCCGTCAACAAGAAGGGAAACAACTCCTTTTTCCACGTGGTGCGGGTTCTGGATGTGGATATCATAGTCGGCATTGCGGTAGTGTCTGTGGATATCATATCCGCTGCAATCAGAAGGAATGCAGGGATTGATACGCAGACCATTCCAGTCGGGGCAAATGCCAAGGATGTATTGGGAGATATTGACAAAGGTCCATGCCGCAGTACCGGTCAGCCAGCTGTTTTTTGCTTCACCGTGTCTGGGAGCGTCTGCGCCGGCAACCATCTGTGCATAAACGTAAGGCTCGGTGCGGTGGATGTCACTGATATCTTCCAGATAAGCGGGACAGGTTTTACGATATACCTCAAATGCGCGATTGCCTCTGCCAATGACGGTTTCTGCGATGGAAATCCAGGGATTATTGTGGCAGAAGATTCCGGCATTTTCCTTGTACCCGGGCGGGTAGGAGCTGACCTCTCCAAGCTCCAGGTGATATCTGGTATAGGCAGGCTGCAGGAGCATGACGCCGTATTTGGTATCCAGATGTTTTTGGACAGAGTCCAGGGCTTTTTGCGCAAGCCCTTCCTGTACGCCAATGCCTGCGAGGACGCAGAAGCCCTGGGGTTCGATAAAGATCTGACCTTCTTCACATTCCCGGGAGCCGACCTTGTGACTGTAGGCATCGTAGGCCCGGAGGAACCATTCCCCGTCCCAGCCGGAATCCAGGACTGCCTGATAGACTGCTGCAACCTCCTTACGGGCACGGACTGCCTCCACAGCATTGCCGAGAAGAGAGACAAGCTGCGCGTACTCTTCCCCATATTTAACGAACATTCCGGCAATAAATACGGATTCTGCGACAGGACCCTCACTTGGTCCAAAGGTCTGGAAGGATTCGCCGGGCTCTGCGGAAAAACAGTTTAAATTCAGACAGTCATTCCAGTCGGCACGACCGATCAGCGGAAGCCCGTGAGGTCCCTTATGCGTTACAGTAAAGTCAAAGGAGCGCTTCAGATGCTCCAAAAGCGGCTGCTGAGTTCCGGGGGTGCTGTTAAAGGTAACTGGCTCTTTTAAAATGGAAAAATCGCCGGTTTCTTTGATGTAAGCAACCGTACCGGCGATCAGCCAGAGGGGATCGTCGTTAAAGCCTCCGCCGATATCTGCGTTTCCACGTTTGGTCAGCGGCTGATACTGATGGTATGCACTGCCATCCTCAAACTGAGTGGCTGCGATATCCAGTATTCGCTCGCGGGCGCGCTCCGGAATCAGATGGACGAAACCGAGCAGATCCTGACAGGAGTCACGGAACCCCATTCCACGGCCGATGCCGGATTCGTAATAAGAAGCGCTTCGGGACATATTGAAGGTAACCATGCACTGGTACTGGTTCCAGATATTTACCATGCGATCCACTTCCCTGGAGTCAGAGGAAATATGATATCGGGACAGAAGCGCTGTCCAGTAATGGCGAAGCGCAAGAAAAGCATCTTGTACCTGGTCGGGATTACTGTAGCGTGACAAAAGGGCATGGGCAGGCTTTTTATTGATGACACCCGGCGCTTCCCATTTTTCTTCAACGGGTACTTCGACATATGCAGTGACAAAAATAAAGGTTTTGCTTTCGCCCGGCTGAAGTGTCAGATCAATCTGATGGGCTGCAATAGGAGACCAGCCGCTGGCTACGGAATTGGAGAGCTGGCCTTTTTCAACAGCGGAAGGATTCTGATTGCTGCGGTATGGACCAAGAAAGGAATCCCGGTCTGTCTCGAAGGCGGTTATCGGTGTGTTGACAGAAAACAGAGCGTAGTGATTCCGACGTTCCCGGTATTCTGTTTTGTGATAAAGAATGGAACCTTCTATTTCCACCTCTCCGGTGCTGAAGTTACGCTGGAAATTCTTCATATCATCATCCGCATTCCAGAGACACCATTCCAGATAAGAAAACAACTGAATCGTTTTCTCCCGCTCAGAATCATTGGTAAGCGTAAGCTGATTGATCTCGCAGGAATCCTCAAGAGGTACGAAGGTGAGCAGGGAGGCCTTCAGATGGTTTTTCTGCCCGGTAAAGCGGCTGTATCCCATTCCATGCCGGCATTCATAAAAATCCAGAGGGGTCTGGGTCGGCTGCCAGCCGGGATTCCAGATGCTGTTTCCTTCTTTGAGATAGAAATATCTGCCATTGGAATCCGCAGGGACGTTGTTGTAGCGATAGCGGGTCAGACGGAGAAGCTTTGCATCTTTATAGAAAGAGTAGCCGCCGCAGGTGTTGGAAATAAGACTGAAAAAATCGCGGCAGCCAAGATAGTTGATCCAGGGAAGCGGCGTTGCAGGATCTGTGATGACATATTCCCGGTTGATATCATCAAAGTAACCGTATTTCATAAAAACCTCCATTCTACAGACGCCTTTGTGCCGAAGAAGCTCTGCGCAGATCCTCTTTTGAAATGAGGTTTCAGGATGCTTTGGGGCGTCTGCTGTACAAGAAAGCCTGTGCCAGGCAACTGCAGTTTAAACGATTAAGTTAAACGCAGAGCTATTATATATTTCGGATTATATTGAAAAAATGCGATAAAATCAATGAAAATGAAAAGGAACAGCTTACGAAAATGAAAGCGTCAAAGGACGATTTTCTGGGTTATGTTGACGAAACTGCAGCGAAACTATGATGCGTAAGTAAAAGAGAAGGATAAAATATAAAAATGTAACAAAAAGTTGATTCTCAAATTGTATAAAGTGGCAAAATGATTAAAAATAATAAAAAGATATTGAAATATATGTGCATGGCGCATATAATGCAATTAAAGAAAACGTTTAAGTATATCGTTTACGTAACAAACTGCTGCGTGAAAGAAAGCAGCAGGATATAAGGATAAGACGCAAAGAAAAAACGGAGGTGTCGAAGGCAGGAGGTAGGCGATATGGTTTCCTTAAAAGACATCGCAAAGGAATGTCAGGTTTCCGTTGCAACAGTCAGCAAGGCGCTGAACGATCATGCAGACATCAGCGAGGAACGCAAGAAGATGATTCGTGAGAAGGCAGAAGAAATGGGATATCGTCCGAATCTGTTTGCGAGGACATTGAAGACGAATCGCAGTTATAACATCGGAGTTCTTTTCACGGATGCAGAGCATAATGGTCTGACACATGATTATTTCGCAGCAGTATTGGATAGCTTCAAGGTAGCTGCAGAGGCAAGAGATTATGATCTTACATTTGTCAATTGCGGAGGCTCCGGCGGAAAGCGGATGACGTATCTGGAGCATGCCAGATATCGGGGATTTGACGGAATTATGATTGCATGTGTTGATTTTTCAGAGCCGGAGGTGCTGCAGCTTGCACTGAGTGATATTCCGGTTGTGACCATCGACTATATCTTCAATGATCGTCTGGCAGTTGTTTCGGATAATGCAAAGGGAATGGAAGATCTGTTCACTTATATTTATCAGATGGGACATCGAAGAATTGCATACATCCACGGTACAGATTCCGCAGTTACAACAAACCGTCTGTCCTCTTTTTACAGGACAGCAGAAAAGTTTGGAGTGGAGATCCCGGATGAATATGTGATGATGACAAGATACCGTGATACCAAGGGCGCGGGAGAAGCGACAGAGAAGCTTCTTGATCTGAGAAGACCGCCGACTTGTATTTTATATCCGGACGATTTTGCAGCATTGGGAGGCATCCATGTGATCCGGGAACGGGGAATGTCTATCCCGGAAGATATTTCCATTGCAGGCTATGATGGAATCCGGTTGGCGAAGCTGACTGTTCCGAATCTAACGACACTCTGTCAGGATACACAGCATCTTGGACAGTACGCAGCAGAGAAGCTGATCGATCTGATCGAAAAGCCCAAAACTGCAATGCGGAATATCACGATAGTACAGGGAAAATTGTATGAGGGTCAAACAGTTTTAAAGCTGGATGGCAGCAGAGGGTAGTACGGTAATGGCTACTTCGGAAACAACGGTAAAGGATGTAGGATACTGAAAGCTCCGGAGAATGCTTAAATTTTATAAACTTATAAACTCATAGGAGGGTTTGGGGTATGAAAAAGAAAATGCTTGGTTTGTTACTTTCAACAGCAATGCTGGCAACGACAGTAGCAGGGTGCGGATCCACAGCAGCAACTACTGCTTCTGCACCGGCGGCAGAAGAGACCGCTAAGACAGAAGCGGCAGAATCTACAGCTGCAGATACTGCGGATACAGAAGCTGCCGCAGGCGACAGTTCCGAACTTGCTTATACAGGCGAGCTCGAGATTATGCATTACTCTACTTCCGAAGAATCTGAAGGAAATGGCGGCTCTGATGGCTTCCGTACCGTACTGGGTGAGTGGGATGACGCACATCCGGATATTACGCTGACGCAGACTGTTCTTGCAAATGCAGAGTATAAGACACAGATCGCAACACTGGCTGCAGCAGATGACCTGCCCGATGTATTCCTGCTTCAGGGCATGAACACCATCGACTGGGCAAAACAGGGTCTGGTTTATGATCTGACAGATGATATCAAAGCATCTCCGTATTATGCAGATTACAATACCGCGTATTTCGCACCGTTTACTTATGAAGATTCCATGTACGGCTTCCCGGCACTGACCGGCGGTACCTGTACTGTTGTGATTTATGATAAGGCAATGTGGAAAGAAGCAGGATACGATCAGTTCCCGTCTACCTGGGAAGATGTAGAAAAAGCTTCCGAGTACTTTAACGGCAAGGGTATTACGACAGTTGCATTCGGCAACGGCGGCAAGTGGCAGGCAAACTCCGATTTCCTTTCCACACTGGGCAACCGTTACACCGGCCCTGACTGGTTTATGAGCCTGGTGGCAAAGAGCGGCGCAGCATTTACAGATGATACATTTGTAAGCGCCCTGACAGAGATGCAGAGACTCTTTACCGATACCAAGATCTTCAACGAAGACTTTAACGTTGTTACCAATGAAGACGCGCGTGAATATTACATTTCCGGCGATGCAGCAGCATTCATCGGCGGTAACTGGGATGAATCCTACATCTGGGCAGCCTTAAAGGATGCTGACGAAGAGAAATTCAATAACATGGGCTTTGCGGTTCTGCCTCAGCCTGCAGATGCAACACAGGCTCCGAATTCCCAGAATATCGGTCTTGGATACGCAGTTGCAATCAACTCCAAGCTGGCTGACGATCCTGAAAAACTGGCAGCAGCAATTGACCTGGCTGAGTACATTACCGGTCCCGCATTTGCAAGCTATGTAGCTGAAAATTATGCACTGGGCGGCCTGACCAAGGTTGCAGACGTTGACCTGAGCGCATTTGATCAGATCACACAGGATTTCTACAACTGGTCTTATGTGGACACCGATACCTGTGAAATTTATGATTCTTACATTACCAATGCAGTTTGGGATGTTTTAAATACTGACCTTCAGACCATGATGAATGGTGATATCACCCCTGAAGAAGTAGCCCAGAACGCCCAGGACGCATACGAAGCCAACTACTAAGGAAAATGCCCTGCCCCGCAGAGCAGGGCATTTTCCGCTACTTCTCAAGGTGCGGAGCGCCTTGAGAAGGTTCCGAAGAGAGAGCTACTTCTCAAGGTGCGGAGCGCCTTGAGAAGGTTCCGAAGGGGCTGCTACTTCTCAAGGGGCGGAGCGCCTTGAGAAGGTTCCGAAATAGGAAAGTACAGAGCCGTTCTGCCTGCCATCAGGCGGGACGGCTTTTGCGCAAAATAAGGGAGGGATCCTTGATGCTGACTGCGATCAAACCAAAAAAAAGAACGATTCTCCTGTATCTGCTGGTGCCGGTGGCGATGTTCGTATTTACTGTTTTTGTACCATTGGTTACAGCACTTGTATACAGTTTTTATGAATGGAAGGGCGGCCCGCAGAAGACCTTTACAGGGCTAACAAACTACATCACTCTGTTCCATGACGGTACCTTCTGGCAGGCCTTCGGACATAATATCTATCTGGTTGTGGCGTGTATTATTGGGCAGATCGGTATTGCCTTTATTTTAGTACTGATGGTAAATTCCAGAGTTGTCAAATTAAAGGGGATCCATCGAACCTTTGGCTTCTTTCCAAGCACAATTTCTGCAGTTTGCCTTGGTTTGATCTGGAACATGATCTATCATAACCAGTACGGGATCATCAACTGGTTTTTGAGAACGATCGGCAGACCGGATCTTTGTAAGGTATGGCTCAATGAAACAAAGCTGGTCATGCTGCTTGTCTCAATTCCGCTGATTTGGCAGTATATCGGATACTACATGGTGATCATCCTTTCCGCGATTTCCTCCATCAGCACCGAAATCTTTGAAAGTGCGGAAATTGACGGTGCGAACGGTATACAGAGCGCACTCTACATTACACTGCCGCTGATCAAGAATACAATGCTTGTCTGCATTACGCTGTGTATTGCAGGTAATATGAAAGCCTTTGACAATATTTATGTTATGACAAAGGGCGGTCCCGGAACATCCTCCATGGTAATGGCGATGTATGGATATCAGGTATCCTTTAACCAGAGTAATATGGGATACGGCAGCTGTATTTCTGTGGGCATTTTTGTATTATCGCTTCTTGTGATCGGCGGAGCACAGGGGCTGATCAAACGGCTCACCAGAGAAAAGGAGGCGTAGGACATGAAAAAGGATAATGGAACACATCGTATCCGCAAAGGAATCCTGGCAGTATTTATGAATCTGATCCTGATCATTTTCTCGCTGTCCTGTATTTTCCCGATGATCTGGATGCTGTACTCTTCGTTAAAAGAAAAGAGGGCATTTAATGCAGATATTGTTGGGCTGCCCAAAAACCCGACTCTGATCAATTACATCAGGATCCTGAGCAATTCCGATTATCATCTGGGAGAATCCATGTTCAACAGTGTACGTACAACTACACTGTCCATCATTTTGATCGTATTATTTTCGTTTATTGTGGGTTATATTTTGGCAAGGGTTCATTTTAAGGGAAACCGCGCACTGTATGTCATGTTTTTGATGGGAATGCTGATTCCGATCCATTCGCTGCTGGTGCCGATCTATGTGGTTTTCAAAAAATGCGGAATTTCCGACCAGTGGTATACGCTGCTTTTACCCTATGTATCCTTCGGACTTCCGATGGGGATTTTTTTGGTAGAAGGATACGTCAAAACCATTCCGGTTTCGCTGGAAGAGGCAGCTGCAATTGATGGAAGCAGCTTTTCAAATACACTTTGGAGGATTATTCTGCCGATCACCAAACCGATTCTGGTGACAGTTGCGATCATACAGATCTTTAGCTGCTGGAATGAGTTCTCCTTCGCACTGGTACTGATCAAAAATGTTTCACTGCAGACAGTACCGCTGGCACTGACACAGTTTAAGGGACAGTTTGCATCAGATTATCCGAAGCAAATGGCGGCAATGCTGATCACCATGTCTCCTATCGTAATTTTGTATTTTGCGTTCAGTAAGCAGATTATTGAAGGAATGGTTGCAGGTGCGGTAAAGGGATGATCACACAGCTATTTGTGCCGCAGGCGTCACAAAATAGCTGGGATCGCAGAGCCGAACTGGATGTTTGCCTCGCGATTTCTTCGGCGTAAGCGTCTGCGGAATGGAGAATAACATGAAATTTACAGAAGGATATTGGTTATTGAGTGAGAGGACAAACGGACAGTTCGCATCACAGGCATACCATATAGAAGCAATGGAAAACGGACTGCGGGTAGTGGCTCCGACATCACCGGTATTATCCAGAGGCGACACATTAAATCGACCGACCATTACAATAGAATTTCTCGCGGTTTCTCCGGAGGTGATTTCGGTTCGTGCCTGGCATTATGAGGGCTACAGGACGGGAGAGGCCCGATTTGAGAAAAAGGAGACGACCTGCGATGCAGTTGTGACAATAACGGAGAATGAGGCAGTTTTGGATGCCGGACGCGTGAGTGTGCATGTTGACCGGAAAAACTGGGGCTACAGCTTCTGGGCAGATGGAAAACTGCTGACGTCCTCCGGATTCCATAATCTCGGCTATGTCCGCTGGGACAAAAGAGTCTCCAGCATGCTGCCGCAGGATAATTATATGAAGGAGCATGAGTACACCCCTTATATGACCCAGGATCTTTTGCTTGCACCCGGAGAAAATGTATATGGCTTCGGAGAACGCTTTACTGCGTTTGTCAAAAATGGTCAGGCAGTAGAAACCTGGAACGAGGATGGAGGTACAGCTTCACAGGTAGCCTATAAAAATATTCCGTTTTATATGACCAACAGAGGCTATGGTGTATTTGTGGATCATACAGGCAATGTGTCCTTTGAAGTAGCAAGCGAGAAGGTGGAGTATGTCGGATTTTCTGTACCCGGGGAAGAACTCCGGTACTATCTTTTTTACGGACCGACCCATAAGGAAATTTTAAAAGCCTATACGGGTCTGACCGGACGTCCAGCGCTTCCTCCGGCATGGTCCTTTGGACTGTGGCTTTCTACCTCCTTTACGACGGATTATGATGAGCAGACAGTTACCTCTTTTCTGGAAGGCATGGAGGAGAGGAAGATCCCCCTGAGCGTATTCCATTTTGACTGCTTCTGGATGAAAGGACTGCAGTGGTGTGATTTTGAATGGGATCCGGAGACATTCCCGGATGTAAAGGGAATGCTGCAGCGTTATCATGAAAGAGGGCTGAAAATCTGTGTATGGATCAACCCGTATATTGCGCAGGGAACAAAAACCTTCCGGGAAGCTGCAGCAGGCGGTTATCTGTTGAAGCGCGCAGACGGACACGGTATCTGGCAGACCGATAACTGGCAGAATGGCATGGGAGTTGTGGATTTTACAAATCCGAAAGCCTGCAAATGGTATCAGGGCAAGCTGCGCAGTCTGTTGGAAATGGGTGTGGACTGCTTTAAAACGGATTTTGGCGAGAGAATCCCGATCGATGTTGTGTACCAGGATGGCAGCGAGCCGGTCAGCATGCACAATTACTATGCATTTCTTTATAACCGCTGTGTTTTTGAACTGTTGAAAGAAGTAAAAGGTCAGCAGGAGGCGGTTGTTTTTGCAAGAAGTGCGACAGCAGGAGGACAGCAGTTCCCTGTGCACTGGGGAGGTGACAGCAGCGCATCTTACATTTCCATGGCAGAGACGCTGCGTGGAGGTCTGTCGTTTGCGATGTCTGGATTTTCCTTCTGGAGTCATGATATCGGTGGCTTTGAAAATACTGCTCCTGCAGATGTATACAAACGATGGCTTGCATTTGGCCTGCTTTCCTCTCACAGCCGCCTGCATGGATCGGGAAGCTACCGGGTACCGTGGGCATTTGATGAGCAGGCCTGTGATGTGGCGAGATATTTTGTGCAGCTGAAATGCAGCCTGATGCCGTATCTGTATGCAAAAGCGGTGGAAGCGCATGAGGACGGTACGCCGGTAATGCGTCCTATGGTATTTGAGTTTGAAGACGATCCGGCCTGCCAGACTCTGGATATGCAGTATATGCTGGGGGAAAGTCTGCTGACAGCACCGATCTTTTCGGAGGATGGCAGCGCAGCCTGGTATCTGCCGGAGGGCACGTGGACAAATTATCTGGACGGCACAGTCAAAGAGGGCGGAAGGTTTTACAAGGACAGATTTGACTATTTCTCCCTGCCGCTTTATGTGCGGGAAAATACCCTGCTGGCAGTCGGCAGCGTGACAGAGCGCCCGGATTATGATTATGCGGCAAGCTCTGTGCTGCATCTGTTTGCATTAAAGGATGGAAAAGAGGCAGTCTGCAAAATCCCGGATATCCACGGACAGATTGTGGAAACCGTAAAAGCGATCCGCAGTGGTCAAAAAATTGTCGTAACGGCAGATGGTAAAAACAGGGAAGAGGATGCTGCTTTTGCATTGGTGATGCATGACGAAAACGGCAATATGCAGGAAATTTCGGTTCCGGCAAAGGGAGAGGCTGTGCTGGAGCTGATCTGAAAAGTCGAAACCATATCCGTGATATCTGCAGCTTTGGATGGCAGGGCTGACGGATAACAGCATGAAATCCGGAATCAGAACAGGGGCGGACGAAA
>NZ_JAOQJY010000003.1:216010-229104 GCF_025567525.1 Gallintestinimicrobium propionicum
GAAAGTGCTTGTAATCAACTGCGGCAGCTCCTCTTTGAAGTATCAGCTGATCGACAGCCAGAGTGAAGAGGTCCTGGCAAAGGGACTGTGTGAAAGAATCGGAATCGAAGGCAGCAGCGTAACCCATCAGAAAGCCGGAGAAGGCAAAAAGACGGAAGCGGTTCTGATGAAGGATCATACCGATGCAGTAAAGGTTGTGATCGAGAAGCTGACAGATCCGGCAGAGGGCGTGATCGCATCTCTGAAGGAAATTGATGCAGTAGGTCACAGAATCGTACATGGCGGAGAAAAATTCAAGGGATCTGTTGTGATTGATGACAGTGTACTGGAGGCAATTGCGGAGTGCAATGACCTTGCACCGCTTCACAATCCGGCAAACCTGATCGGTATCAGATCTTGCCAGAGGGTAATGCCCGGCGTGCCGATGGTAGCTGTATTCGATACCGCATTCCATCAGACGATGCCCGGCAAGGCTTATTTATACGGTCTGCCGTATGAATATTATGAAAAATACAAAGTACGTCGTTACGGCTTCCATGGAACCAGCCATGATTTCGTTTCCAAACGTGTCGGAGAACTGCTTGGAAAAGACAGAAAGGATCTGAAAATTATCGTATGCCATCTTGGCAACGGTGCTTCCGTATCCGCAGTTGACCACGGTAAATCCGTGGATACCTCCATGGGTCTGACGCCCCTGGAAGGCCTGATGATGGGAACCAGAAGCGGCGATATGGATCCTGCGATCGTTGGTTTTATCGCAGAAAAAGAAAATCTGACAGCTGCAGAGGTCATCAATATCTGCAACAAAAACTCCGGTGTGCTTGGCCTGTCCGGTATTTCCAGCGACTTCCGTGATCTGGTAGAAGCTGCGGCAGCAGGCAACGACCATGCGCAGACGACGCTGGAAGCATACGCTTATCGTGTCGGCAAATATATCGGTGCATATGCGGCTGCTATGAACGGTGTGGATGCCATCGTATTTACAGCAGGAATTGGTGAAAACAACGCACAGGTTCGTGCTCTGATCAGTCAGTATACAGGCTTCCTTGGCTGCGAGATCGATCTGGAAAAGAATAAGGCGGCAGTCGGTGTGGAGGCTGTTATTTCTACTCCGGAATCCAAAGTAACAGCCCTGGTGGTTCCGACCAATGAAGAGCTTGCCATTGCGCGGGAAACAGTTCGTCTGGTGAACGCGTAAGGGAAACGATAATTTGCAACAGGTACGGGCGTTGTCCTGCCGGGGAACCGACGGACAGCGCCCGTGGTAGAATGTATGGAAAAGATCATTGTACTGAAGGGGATTGCAGTCCCTTATGAACTGCAGCGGAAAAATATCAGGAGAATGAACCTGCGCGTCCACAGAGATGGGCGCGTTTTGGTTTCTGCGAGCAGAGATACAGCGCAGTGGGAAATAGAGGCGTTTCTTCTGGGAAATGCGGATTTTGTCCTGCAGAACCGGGAACGCTGTCTGAAGCTGATTGAAGCCGGAGATGGAATCAGCGCCGGGAAAAATCGACGCTATGAAGATGGGGATGTGCTCTATCAGTGTGGAAAAGCCTGCCGCCTTTGTGTTGTGGAGGGCAGGAAAGAGTCGGTGGAGCGGATCGGCCGTGTGATTTTAGTGACACAGAAAAATCCATCCGATGCAGACAGACGCAGACGGATGCTCGAAGGGTATCTGACACAGTGCTGCCTGGAGCAGATGGAAGAAATCTGTGAGAGGATTTATCCGGTTTTTTCCCGGATGGGGGTAGCATGGCCCCAGATTAAAGTGCGCAGTATGGTGTCCCGATGGGGAAGCTGTCAGCCGAAAAAGAAGATCGTGACTTTTTCCAGACAGCTTGGGGAGACGCCGCCTGCGTGCATGGAATATGTTGCAGTTCATGAGTTCTGCCATTTTATCCAGCCGAATCACTCTGCAGCATTTCATCAGCTTATGACGGAGCTGATGCCGGACTGGAGGCAGAGAAAGCAGCTGTTGAACAGCCGGGCATGGGTTGATGTCGGGGAGACATAATATGGCTGGAAGCCTGTGCTTTCCATTGAAAAAATGCGTCTGCCATGGAGAAAAGATTCCGTGCGGCAGGCGCATTTTTGTTCGTTTTTATCTATATATGCCGGAAACTATAAACGATTGTGGATGTTTCGAAAAATTGCATCGGGACTGTTTGGAGAACCGCAGGCGCTACCGCGCCAGTTCTGTGCACACTTCACGGACACTGTCGAAAATCCAGGTTGGTTTGGTGTCGCTCTTTTTCAGGTCATCAAGTGTCGCCTCGCCGGAGAGGACACAGATCGTATCGACTCCTGCATTGACACCGCAGGCGATGTCTGTGTAGATGCGGTCACCGACGATCACGGTGTCCTCTTTGGAGATGCCGAGCTTTTTTAAAACGCAGTCGATCATGATCGGTTCTGGCTTGCCGATGAAAAACGGTGTTTTGCCGGTCGCATTTTTGAGCATGATGCTCATGGAGCCGCAATCCGGGATGTAGCCGAAGCTGACCGGACAGACAAGATCCGGATTGGTTGCAAGATAAGCAACCTCACGCCCGAGCATGATGCAGGTGTCACGTACCTTTTCAGAGGTATTTTCTGTATCAAAGCCGATTAAAACGACAGAGGCGGAATCCTCCGGCTTCGTGACAACGCGGATGCCGTTTTGCTCCAGCTCTGCGACAAGGGAACGGGTTCCCATACAGAAAACGGTCTGTCCGGGATAATTCTCCTGAAGATAAAAAGCGGTTGCCTGGCTGGAAGTATAGAAATGCGAAGCATCGACGGTAATTCCCATCCGGTTTACCTTTTCCACATAGTCCTTTACGGATTTGGAGGAATTGTTGGTGATGAAAATATAGCGTCCTCCATTTTTTTCAATCTGGGAAAGAAAATCCAGCGTTCCTTCAAAAATCGAATTTTCATTATAGATCGTGCCGTCCATATCCAGCAGGAACAGCTTTTTATGCCGGAGTGCATCCGCATTTTTTTTAAATTTATCTGTAAGCATTTCGGATCAGTTCTCCCTGAAACCGGTGGCAACCGGAATATTTTTGGTGGCGACGATATCTGCACCCGTACCTGCCGCGTCGTGCAGCAGGACATCTCCGATCTGAACCGGGGCGACAGCGTGGATCTGACGGATCGCTTCCATGACATCCTTTATTTTACCTTTGGGGATATCGGAGGCAGTCTTAACGGAAACGACAGGCAGGACGCCGCCGGAAACCAGCGCTGTAGAAGTTACGATACGGGTTGGATTGGTGACCTCCCTACGACCGTAAGCAGCGCCGCGGGGGCAGGTATTACCAGTGACGGATACAACCTCGCCGTTTTCAAGCGTAACAGTAAGCGGGCAGCCCAGAGGGCAGCAGATGCAGATTAGATTTTTTTCTTCCATAACAAATCAGCCCTCCTCTTTTGCAACACAGATTGTGATGGATTGTGCGTCGGCGGGAATTGCAGATTTTTTCAGGATGATCTGCTGCATTTCGCCGGGCGCGAGCTTCTTTTTTTTCTGGCGCAGCAGACAGGTATCACCTGCTGTAACAGTCAATACTGCGTCTGTGAATACGCTTCCGACGCGGAAACGAACCAGAAGCGTGTCCTCCATATGGGACAGCCGAATGGACTGCGGAACCGTGTATCGGACGCCGCCCGATGGAATAAGCGGGATGCCGGTGGAGCCGTCCGCAGCAGCGGCGTTGTGAGCGTTATTGTTAGCCTTCACGCCGGTTGAACCTTGCCCGGCAGAAGCGCTGCTCGCGCCGCTGTCAGCCTGTGTGGTCAAATTCTGTTCAGCGGAAGCAGTGCCCGCGCGGTCACCCGCTGTCTGCCGGATATATTCTGCCGCGAATTTTCCGGCACGTCCGGCTTCTTCGGAAACGTAATCGACCAGATCATGTACGTGCAGGACATTGCCGCAGGCGAATACGCCGGGAACGTTCGTTTCGAGGCTTTCATTCACCAGTGGACCGCCTGTGACGGGTGATAAGGATACACCGAGTTTGGTGGAAAGTTCGTTTTCGGGGATAAGTCCACAGGAGAGCAGCAGTGTATCGCAGGGGATATTTTGCTCGGTTCCGGGGATCGGCTTGCGGTCAGGACCGACCTGTGCCAGTGTAATGCCGGTTACGCGATCTTTTCCCTGAATATCGATGACTGTATGGGAAAGCAGCAGCGGAATGTCAAAATCCTCCAGGCACTGGACGATATTTCGCTGCAGACCGCCGGAATAGGGCATCAGCTCGGCAACGGCTTTGACTTTCGCACCTTCGAGGGTCATTCGACGCGCCATAATCAGACCGATATCGCCGGAGCCGAGGATTACTACCTCTTTACCCGGAAGAAAGCCTTCCATATTGACGAGACGCTGGGCTGTACCGGCGGTGTAAATGCCTGCCGGACGGAAGCCGGGGATGTTTAAAGCGCCTCTGGGGCGTTCACGGCAGCCCATCGCGAGAATTACACTGCGGCAGGGCAGCTGCAGGAGTCCGTCTGTGCGGTTCATGGCTGTAACACAATGCAGGCCTGTGGAAGCGTCTGTGCTGATATCCAGAACCATTGTGGAGAGCTTATAGGGAATTTCCAGTGCGAGCGCTTCGTCGATGAAACGGGAAGCGTATTCTGGTCCGGTCAGCTCTTCCTGAAAGGTGTGCAGACCGAAGCCGTTGTGGATACACTGATTTAAAATGCCGCCCAGCTCCTGATCGCGTTCGAGGATCAGAAGATTGGAAACTCCGTTTTTATGGGCGGCGATAGCGGCAGCAAGTCCGGCAGGACCTCCGCCGATGACGATCAGATCATATTGTTTCATAAGCCCGATTCCTCCCTTGTAGTGCCGGTAAGCAGTTCAGAGCCTTGCCCGTGTTTGGTGACAGAAAGTGGGTTCATGGAAAGCTCGCGTTCGAGGATTTCCATGACTCTGGGAGAACAGAAACCTGCCTGACAGCGTCCCATTCCGGCACGGGTGCGTCGTTTTACGCCGTCTAAGGAGCGTGCGCCGACCGGACGGCGGATTGCATTTATAATTTCTCCCTCTGTAACGGTTTCACAGCGGCAGATCACATTGCCGTATGCAGGATCTTCTGACAGAAGCTCTTTTAATTCCTCCGGGGAAGCAGAAGCGACACAGGGAATGCCCTTGCGGGTCGCAATAAAGTTGTCCTTGCAGGAAGCCCCCAGCTTATGGGAAACCAGCTCTGCAACATATTCCCCGATTGCGGGAGCGGAGGAAAGACCGGGAGATTCGATTCCGGCACAGTCAAAGAAGCCGGGAGCATCCTCTGCCTCACCAATTACGAAATCACCGCCTGCTTCGGAGGCGCGCAGACCTGCAAACGAGGTAATTGTCAGATTACCGGGCAGGGACGGAACGCTGAGCCGTCCTTTTTCCATAACGTCAGCAAGTCCTGCCTGGGTGGTATTGACGGCCTCTTTATCGGAAAGGTTTTCGGCGGTGGGACCGACTAACAGGTTTCCGTGGACGGTAGGGCTGACCAAAATGCCCTTGCCCATCTTTCCGGGAAGCTGAAAGATCGTATGGGAAACGAGGGTTCCGGCTTTTTTGTCCAGAAGCTGGTATTCTCCGCGGCGGGGCGTGATAGAAAGCTTGTGGGCGCTGACCTGATTGTGCAGCTCGTCCGCATAGACACCGGCGGCGTTGATGATACAGCGCGCTTCAAAGGTGTCGCCGGCAGCGGTTAAAACGTTCCAGTGACCGTCAGAAGCGTTGCGGGAAAGGGCTTTTACTGTAGTGTCAAAGCGGAACGAAACGCCGTTTACGGCAGCGTTTTCCGCCAGGGCGATCGTCATCAGGAACGGACATACAATTCCACCGGTCGGGCAGACAAGCACTGCCTTTACGTCGTCGGAAAGTGCTGGCTCGAGGGACTTGATAGCCTCACCGGTCACGATGGAAAGACCGGGAACGCCGTTTTTGCGTCCGCGGTCTGCCAGCTCTTCCAGTTCCGGAATCTGGGATTCTTCAAAACAAAGTACCAGGGAGCCGTTTCTGGTAAAGGGAAAATCGAGGTCAGCGGAGAGCTGATCCATGAGTTCGTTCCCTCTCACATTAAAACGGGCTTTTAAGGAGCCGGGCTTTGCGTCGTGTCCGGCATGGATGATGGCGCTGTTTGCTTTGGAGGTTCCGCAGCAGACGTCCTCTTCTTTTTCCAGCACCAGGATATTTAGTTGATAACGGGAAAGCTCCCGTGCAATCGCGCATCCGGTCACACCGGCACCGATTATGATTGCATCATACATGGTAAATTCTCCTTTCGGAAAAATGAAAGTCAGGCACTTGTAAATTACGGCAGAATGTGTCCGGCAGCAAGATAGAGACGATACCATTCCTCACGGGTTAGCGTAATATCGCAGGCGGCGCAGATCTCGCGGAAGCGGGAGGGCTTTGTCGTGCCGGCGATCAGCTGCATGTGTGCAGGGTGACGCAGAATCCATGCAGCTGCAATTGTTGTCGGAGTCGTGCGGTATTTGTCTGCAATTTCCTCCAGACAGTGGTTCAATTCGGGATACTTGTCGCTGCCGATGAAAACGCCTTCAAAAAAGCCGTACTGGAACGGTGACCAGGTCTGGATGGTGATATCGTTGAGACGGCAGAAATCGAGAATGCTGTCGTCGCGGTCAATTGCACCGGCGGTTGTCATGTTGACTTCCATGCCGCTCTGGATCATGGAGGAGTTGGGCAGGGAAAACTGCAGCTGGTCGGTTACGAGGGGCTGGCTGATATATTTCTGCAGCAGCCTGATCTGGCTTGATTTGTGGTTGGAAACACCGAAGTTGCGGACCTTGCCGCTTTGCTGCAGCTGGTTGAAGGCTTCTGCCACTTCTTCCGGCTCCATCAGGGCATCCGGACGGTGCAGGACAAGCACATCCAGATAGTCAGTGCGCAGACGTTTCAGAATGCCGTCTACAGAAGATAAAATGTGTTCTTTGGAAAAATCATACATAACGCCGGAAACAATGCCGCATTTGGACTGCAGAAGGATCTTGTCGCGGATAGAGGGGGACATGTGGATCGCGTCTGCAAACGCTTCCTCGCAGGTGCCCTGACCGTAGATGTCGGCGTGTTCGAAAAAGTTGCAGCCAAGCTCCAGCGCCGTTGCAACGAGTTCCTCGGCTTCTTTAGCGGAAACGTCGCGGATGCGCATGCAGCCGAGGGCAACGGAAGGGACTGTCAGTCCACTTTTTCCAAGTTGAATATATTTCATATACCTATACCTCCACCGGGTAAATTTCACTGCTTTCAGTATACCTCATAAGACGGGAAAAGGAAAGAAAAAGAGATGTCCGGAAGCGTTCAAAAAACGATACCAGAAGAGAAAATTTTGTGTATAGAGAGGGAGCTTCCTGCACGCAAAAACCGGCGGAGATTTTTCAAAAATCTCCGCCGGCTGAAAAAGCCAGGTGTAAAGCAGCCGGTGGCGGTTGCCGTTGTCGGTCAGTTGCCGGAAGCTGCGGGATCCGCCGCTGCGAGCTCAGGCTTGCGCATCAGAATCGTCATAAATTCTTCGCCTGTAATCGTTTCATGCTCGTACAGGTATTTAGCGATTTCATGAAGCTTGGGCAGGTTGTCCTGCAGAAGCTGGATCGCTTTCTGGTGCTGCGTTTTTACAAGGTCGACGGTCAGGGTATCGATCTGGGTCTGTGTCTCGGGTGAGCAGGAAAGGGAGGAATCGCCGCCCAGATACTGGTTTGCAACGGTTTCCATTGCAACCATATCGAAAGTATCGCTCATGCCGTAGCGGGTGATCATTGCACGGGCGAGCTTGGTTGCCTGCTCGATATCGTTGGAGGCACCAGTTGTGATGGAGTGGAAGATGATTTCTTCTGCTGCGCGGCCGCCGGTCAGCGTTGCAATCTTATTTGCCATTTCTTCTTTGGACATCAGGAAACGTTCGCCTTCCTCGACCTGCATGGTATAACCAAGCGCACCGCTGGTACGGGGAATGATCGTGATCTTGTGTACCGGTGCGGAGTTCGTCTGCAGGGCGGCGACAAGGGCATGACCGACTTCATGATAGGAAACGATCAGTTTTTCTTTTTCGGAGAGCACGCGGCTCTTTTTCTGGTAGCCTGCGATAACAACCTCGATGCTTTCTTCGAGGTCTGCCTGTGTTGCAAAACGACGACCGTCGCGGACTGCACGCAGAGCAGCTTCGTTGACGATGTTGGCGAGTTCAGCGCCGGAGGCACCGGAAGCAGCTTTTGCGATTTCATGGAAGTTTACATTATCTGCAATCTTGATCTTACGGGCATGTACCTTCAGGATATCTTCGCGGCCCTGTAAGTCAGGCAGTTCAACCGGAATTCGGCGGTCGAAACGCCCGGGTCTGGTCAGCGCAGGATCCAGGGAATCCGGGCGGTTCGTCGCTGCCAGGATGACAACGCCTTTGGAACCATCGAAACCGTCCATTTCTGTCAGCAGCTGGTTTAAGGTCTGTTCCCGCTCATCGTTGCCGCTGATCTGTCCATCACGCTTTTTACCAATTGTATCGATCTCATCGATGAAGACGATACAGGGAGCCTTTTCACTCGCCTGTTTGAACAGGTCACGTACCTTGGCTGCGCCCATGCCGACGAACATTTCCACGAATTCAGAACCGGAAATGGAGAAGAAGGGAACGTCCGCTTCACCAGCGACTGCCTTGGCAAGCAGGGTTTTACCGGTTCCGGGAGGGCCTACGAGCAGTGCGCCTTTGGGCATTGTTGCGCCGATTGCACGGTATTTTTCAGGGTTATGCAAAAAGTCTACGATTTCGGTCAGAAGCTCTTTTGCCTCATCTTCACCTGCTACATCAGAAAACTTGATGCCGGTGGAGGATTTGACATAAACCTTGGCGTTGCTCTTGCCGAACGACATCGCGCCGCCGGGACCTCCGGTCATGCTGTTGGTCATCTTTTTAAAGAGCAGCTGGCCTAAAAAGATGAAAATAATAGTAGGCAGGATAAAACCGATCAGCATATTCATCAGAGGGGACTGCTGAGTCGGAATCTCGCTGGTCAGATCCGCACCGGAGGAAGTGATCTTATCGATCAATTCGCTGTCGGTGTTGATCAGACCGGTCTTGCAGACCTGAGTTTTGCCATCCTGTTTGAGGGTGTAATAAATGATAGAATCCTGAACGTCGAACTGGACCTCCTGAATCTGTTTGCTGTCGATACCTTTTAAAAAGTCACTGTAGGTCGTTTCCCTGATGCTTCGTTCCATGATCCCCGGAAGAACAAAAATATTAAGCAGGAACATAACGATCAGAGCGACGACGGCATACGTGGCAAGCACTTGTTTTGGTTTTTTGTCATCGGGATTGGTTGTCATAGGTGTCTCCATTCTGTGCGCTGTCTGCACGGCACGGACATGTCGGGATGTCCGGGAAAAATAGTGTCTTAAAAACGTTTCAGATTAAGTTTATTATGCGTCCGGCCTGGGAAATTTACAAGAAAAGAATTGAAAAGAAATTCTAAAAGAAATATAAACTGAAAAGGAATCGGAGAGGGTATCATGTTCTTATGTGCATCTGAAAACAGGAGAACAAAAAAACACCGTCCCCGAAAGTCAAGCTTTCAAAAACAGTGTTTCTTAGTGCACCGCCAGGGGCTCGAACCCTGGACACCCTGATTAAGAGTCAGGTGCTCTACCAACTGAGCTAGCGGTGCATTTTCTTTTGTTTCGCTGAATCTCTGTATCGCTCAGCGACAAGATATATTATATGGCATGGATCGAGTTTTGACAAGTGTTTTTTGAAGAAAATTTAAGAAAAATATGCATAAAAAATGAAATATAAAAACGAGGTAATGCAGCAAAATAAATAAATAAGTCGAAAAAACGATAGACACGAATATGAAAAAAAGAATATAACAGGAAATAACTATAAAAATCAGAAAAGGCAGAAAATTTAAAACGGGTCAAAAATTGGAATGATTGCCGTGCTTTTTTGCAAAACGCTTTTCCTGGTGGCGGCTTTGGAACGGATATGGTAGAATAAACTGAATTGCGCATGCGAGGCAGAATCTTAGATTCTTATCTGCCAAATGGAGACAAAATGCAAAAGAAAACAACAACGTTGATTTATGGAACAGGGAACGCCGGGAAGCTCGATTTGATGCGCCATTACCTGAGCACGCTGCAGGAGATTCGCCTGCTCGGTTTAAAGGATTTGCCATTTTGCTGGGGAGAGATAGAAGAATGTGGGAAGGACCCGCTGGAGAATGCGCGGCAGAAAGCCCTCGCATATTACCGAATCTGCGGGCAGCCGGTTTTTTCACAGGATAGCGGTCTTTATATAGAAGGACTGCCCAAGGAGCGTCAGCCGGGCGTGCATGTACGGCGGGTAAACGGTGTCAACCTGACGGATGAGCAGATGCGGAAATATTATAAGAAGATTGCCGCAGAGCTTGGCGGGCGGTGCGTCGCACAGTATCAGAACGCGATTTGCCTGGTTTTTTCTGAGAATGAAATTTACGAAGCCAGAGGCGGTGCACTGAACTGGAAAAAATTCTGGCTGATGACAGAGGAGCGGCCACAGCGGATGGAAGGCTTTCCTCTGGATGCGATCTGTGCAGATTACCGGACAGGCAGACACTTTTATGATGGAGAAGCTACAATGCCGGAGGAAGAGGGAGACGGCGTGCGTGATTTTTTCAGGAATGCATTAAAGCTGCACGAAATGAGGAATAAGATTGAAAAATAAACTTTTTTAATCGCGAGATTTGTGTCTGCGCGCACTTGACACAAACTCGACATGCGCAAAAAGCGTGCGCAGAAATGAGCGAGAAAGATGACAGAAAAATTATATGATGTGAATGCGTATCTGACAGAATTTGATGCGGCGGTCGTAAGCTGCCAGGTGTTGAAGGAAGGCACAGAGCGAGACGTGAATGGTCAGCTGGCAGTTGGCGAAGCAGCGCGGCCGGATGCGCCACTCTGGGAGGTTGCTCTGGATCGAACCGCCTTTTATCCGGAGGGCGGCGGTCAGCCCTGCGATTTCGGTGTACTCGGCGGCGCCCGGGTGACAGATGTACAGGAAAAGGACGGCATAATTTTCCATTTGTGCAGCGCCCCGTTGGAGGTTGGAAGCTGCGTGCATGGAACCATTGACTGGGACAGAAGGCTGATGCATATGCGGGAGCATTCCGGAGAACATATCATTTCCGGTATCATCTGCCATACTCACGGCTATTCGAATATCGGCTTCCATATGGGAAAGGACTGCGTGACGATCGATTTTTCGGGACCGCTGACGGCAGAACAGATTCAGGAGGCGGAAGACCTGGCGAACCAGAAGGTACTGGAGAATATAGAAATTCTGGCGGAGTATCCGGACAGGGAGACCCTTGCATCACTGGATTACCGCAGTAAAAAAGAGCTGACCGGGGCGATCCGCATCGTTACGATTCCGGGTGCGGATGTGTGCGCCTGCTGTGGAACGCATGTGAAATACACAGGCGAGGTCGGACCTATCAAGGTCATTTCTGCAGAGCATGCAAAGGGTGGAAGCCGTCTGGATATTCTGATCGGGGAAAAAGCGCTGGCAGATTATAAGTGCCGATTCGAAAACACGCAGAAAATCTCGGCATTGCTGTCTGTAAAGCCGGAGCAGACCGCGGAAGCAGCCCAAAAGCTGCTGCAGACGGTGGCTGATCTAAAACAGGAGCTCGGCGCGTTAAAGCTGCGCCTGCTGGAAGAAAAGGTGGATGCCGTAGAGACCGGAAGCAGCGCCTGCGTGCTGTTTGAGCAGGGACTGAGCACAGTGGACGTCCGTAAGCTGGCGGATAAGCTGGCACAGAAGGTCTTATTTGCAGCAGTGTTTAATGGCAGCGATACAGATGGCTATCAGTATGTGATCTGCGCATCTGACCGGGATGTTTCGGCATTTGGCAAGGCGTTCAACAAGGCACTTTGCGGGCGCGGCGGCGGGAAAAATCCAATGATTCAGGGACAGGTAAAAGCAGAGCAGAAAGCAATTTGGGAATACCTGACAAAAGGAGGAGTTTTGCAGGATGGAAAATAAAGACAGAAAGATTGTATTTTTTGATATTGACGGAACGCTGGTCGATGGACCGACCCATCAGATCCCGCAGAGTGCAGTGGAGGCGATCCGTAAACTTCGCGAAAATGGACACCTGGCATTTATCAATACGGGACGGACGTTGGTGAGCATTGAGCCGAGAATCCGCGAAATCGGATTTGACGGCCTGGTATGTGGCTGCGGAACACATATTTATTATGAAGGAGAAACGTTGTTTAGCCACAGCATTTTGCATGAAAAATGTACGGAAATCGTATATGAGCTGCGCAGACTCGGCATCCCGACATTTTTTGAAGCGGAGGAGCATGTGTATTATGACAGCCGCTGTATGAGTCCGGAGCTTGGCAATTCGGTTTCCAATTTTAAGAGTCTGAACTGCTCTGTGCCGGACATGCCGGAGCGGCCAGAGGACAGTGATGTGGTGTTTGATAAATTTTTCTGCCTGCTTCGTCCGGATGATCCGGTGGATAAGCTGAGAAGCTTTATCGGAGACGAATTTACTGCAGTGCCTCAGGGAGAGCATTATCTGGAAATTGTTCCGACAGGCTGCAGCAAGGCGGAGGGGATCCACATTTTACAGAAAAAACTGGGAATCCCCAAGGACAACTGTTATGCCATTGGGGACTCTGAAAACGATATTCCGATGCTGGAGGCTGTGCCCCACAGCATTGCGATGGGTGTCTGCTCCAAAACGATCCTGCCGTATTGCAGCTACCGGACCAAGCCGGTTCTGGAGGACGGAATCGCGAACGCGTTAAAGCACTACGGGCTGATTTAAGCCGTCTACGCGGGTGCGATTGTACTGCGTGGACTGGTAACGGGTACTGGATGCCTGATACGGGATGAGATCCTCCTGTAGATTTTTAATGAAAGGATGATAAAAAAAGACGGGAAGAAAATCCTGTCTTTTTTTGTTCTGAGTGCTTATAGGTTCATAAATAAAACCCTTTCGTTTGCCATAGGCTCCTCCCACTACCTTTAGGTGGTGGGAGGAGCCTTGTAAATCTTTAATCGTTAACCCTGATTCTCAATATATTTTTGTATGGTAGT
>NZ_JAOQJY010000030.1:0-38690 GCF_025567525.1 Gallintestinimicrobium propionicum
CCAACAAGATTCCCGCAGGGGCAAAATGAGCGATAAGCGAATTTTGGCACCTCGGTAGAATCTTGCTCTAAGAAACTGCCGGACTGCCGTTCACTTGCTACTGCCACTTTTTTGAGAAATCGCAACCAGCTTTTTTCATAAAGAGCTGTTGGATTGCCCTCACTTGCTACTGCCACTTTTTCGGGAAATCTATAACCAGCTTTTTTCATAAAAGGCGGCGGGCTGGCATTCTCCCCCTTACTCCCTACAAACCATAAAAGAGCAGAATGGACGGACTTTCCGGCAAGGACTTTTTCGGCGGCTCGGTCTTTCCCGACAATAAGGCGTTTCGGAAGCTGCGTTTTGCCCGCTGTATGAAAAAATGGCAGCCTTTTGGGGCTTCACTGTCTAATACGGAACTTTTGGAAATTTGCCAAAAATGGGCTCAAAAAAAGCAGCAAATCTTTTTCGGATTTACTGCTTCGTGTGCCGCTGCGGGGCGGCGGTTATTCAGTTGTAAATAAAAGAGGGCGGTAGCACTTTGGGCTATCGTCCTCTTGACTGCACATTTGCAAAGACAGGCGGGGCTGTCAACGGTGGGCGAAGCCCATTTACTTGCCGTTGACTGGCTCGGCTGGATTTGCTATCAATTATTGAATTGAATAGTCTTTACTTTTTCTTCGGAATCAGCACAAACCCACAAACAAGAATATATCCAATAATTGCGATTATAGATGCTTCTATTCCAAACCCTGCTCCTGTAAGGAAAACATTATCTGAAGATATTATTATCGAAAAAATCGGACTTCCATAAGTTCCTTGCGCTGTCGTAATATGGAGAATATCTGTTATCATAATAAAGTTCCATGCGGCGTGTAATAAGGCACTATTACTTATGGATTTTCCTTTGTAGGAAACAAGAGAAAACATGATTCCTACTACTGTACCGCTAATGATTAAAAGCAGAACACCGCTAACAGTAAAGGTTTCCATTGAGGGAATGTGTACTAAACTGAAAAGAAACGATGGAATTAAAATTGCTATATATTTATTCCATCTACTCTCCAATAATTTCATAATATACCCACGAAACAACATTTCCTCTGTTATTCCCGACTTTAGTGCTATAAGCATGGAAGCTATTATAATTAAACATATTTCACCCGCCGAAAAAGAGTTGACTTCAAATTTACCAATCATTGCAAAAATAGCTGTAACGAATACTGGAAGAAAAACAGATATTAGAACACCCCATTTTTTTATGTTCGGTGTAATACCAAAATCTTTCATTTTCAAGTGGAGTCCTTTTGTTGTATAAAGCCAAAAAAGGAAAGCGGTTAGTAATAAAGCCCCCAACATTCTTAGAATTACATATAGTGCATTGCTCGGAAGTTCCACAAACGAAAAAAGCAAATCAAAAGAAATACTGCTAAATAAATCTCCTGCCAAAAATAACAGAAAGTAAACAAGGATATTTACAAGTGTTTTCGATGTCGAAAAATTATATTGTGTTTGATTCAATGATGGTTCCTCCTCAAAAAAATATCTTTTTGCTGTTATATTGTATCATTTTCGACAATAAATTTCTACTAATTTTACGGAATAGCAAGTTGCTGTCTATCAATTTCTTGTGTGTTACTTTATCGCACATGAGCATTACTATCTGGAATGCTGTCCGCCAGACAGCGTTTCCCTCGTTGCGCAGACCTTTGACTCGCCCCTTTCCGATGCCATCGCTTATGTGGAAACACATTTGAACGAGCAGATCACGGTACAGCAAATGGCAGAGGCTGCCGGATATCATGTCAGCCACTTTACGCGGCTGTTCCAGTCCCGCATGGGCATTTCTCCCGGTCAGTTCATCCTTCAGAAAAAAACGGAAACCGCAACGCAGCTTTTGACCTCCACCGATCTGCCCATCGCTTCCATCGCAGATTCTCTCGGATTCGGCAGCCAGTTTTATTTTTCGAATTTCTTCAAAAAACAGACCGGCATGACACCGTCCTCCTATCGCCGCTTATATCTGCGCGCCTATCTGGAATCCTGAAAATCTCATAGGTTTACATAACTGCAAATCTCCTGTGCACAAGAAGTGTAGCACAGGAGATTTCTCAATTACATATATTATTCTTTCAGAAATATATAAGATCGTGCGGTCAGCACTTTTTACCCTTTTTACGCGGTCACACAACCCGCTTCTTCTCTTTCTGACGAAGCAAACATGCGATTCCTGCAGTCAGGATCTGTGAAAGCACCATGCTCAGCCACACACCGTCCTGTCTCAAAATCCGCGGCACGATCAACAAAAGGATCAATAAAAGTACCGGTTCTGCATACACACAAATGTAGGAAAATAGGCTTTGCTCCGTCGCATAAAATCCTGATGTGGTAATTCTCGAAAACGCATAGAACAAAAGTCCGGCCAGAAATATCGGCATCGCGTTTCCGGTCATCTGCGTTACGACATCTGAAGAGCCAAAGATCACACCCAGCTCATATCTGGTCACATAAAGGATCAGCATACAGGCAAGTGCCAGCACCCACGCTGTTCCATACGCCATGTTACGCACCCGGTCCACCTCTTTTGTTTTGCCCTCACCGTAATGCAGGCTCATCAGCGGCTGGCTTCCATCCCCCACGCCCTGCATCAGCAGATATACGATCGTCAATCCATAAGCGATGCAGGCATAGCTCGCAACCGCAGTTTCCCCTCCATAGGACAGACAGAAACGGTTCATGAACAGCAGGGAGATCATCGGAGAAAGCGACAGTCCAAACGGTGCGATGCCGATCTGCACGATTCTGCAGACCTTTCTTCCAAACTCCTTACAGACGCCCAATACCGGCAGCTTTTCTTTCCATACATAAACAAAAGAGCCCACCATTGTCACAGCCTGCCCCAGGATCGACGCCCATGCCGCACCGGCCATACCAAGCTGCAGCACCCAGACAAACAGATAATCCAGTACAATATTCATTCCAAATCCGGCGATCATTGTAACCATCGCAAAGGAAGCGCCTCCGTTATTACGGATCAGCGGCACAATGCCTGTCGCAAATACCTGAAACGTCGTCCCGTAGACCATGATCCGCAGATATTCCTCACCCAGGGGACGGATCGTCCCCTCTGCCCCCAGAAAGGACAGCACCGGATCCATAAAGATCAGCATCACAGCCGTCAGTACAATACTCGTCAGAAGCAGCAGCCGCAGCGCTGTACGCACATACTCGTCTCCGTCCTCCTTTTGTCCCTCTGCACGCCGTACCGTCCACATGACCGCACCGCCCATTCCGATTCCGGTGCCCGCCGACTGCATCAGCGTCACCACCGGATATACCACATTGATCGCAGAAAGTCCGACATCTCCGACACTGTTTCCTACAAAAAAGCCATCTACAATTGCATAAATACCAGAAAGTGCAAACGCCAGTACCGACGGCACAACGTATTTTAAAAATTTTTTCATATTCGCCTCTTTTCCCGCCGCAGACTGCGATTTGTCAGAAATGCAGAAATCTCTGCATCTCCCCGGTTTCTTTCCTTTTCCACAGCAGTTTCCGCTTCATCATAACAAAAATCTATCATTTTATAAATATATCATTTTAATTTATTATATTTCTGTGCTAGGATAATAACTGTTTGCAGGCGGTACTGTAAACTGCTGCATCCGTCAGTGTCAAAACTTCTGATCTGACACGTAATTATGAGAGAAAACTGGCGGCGAACGTTCCGTCAGGAAGGGAGAACACATGAGTTTCATTCAGAAAAATGTAAAAGGCATCCTGTTATGCCTCGTCCTTGCCATTCCCTGCTGGTTTCTGGGACAGGCTGTCCCGGTTGTCGGCGGTCCGGTATTCGGCATTCTTGCCGGTATGCTGATCACACTGCTGCTCAAAGATAAAACACAGTTCCAGAGCGGCATCACATTTGTATCCAAAAAGGTACTGCAGTACGCAGTCATCCTGCTGGGCTTTGGCTTAAACCTTTCCGTCATTTTGGAAACCGGAAAGCAGTCCTTGCCGATCATCCTCGCAACGATTTCCACCTCGCTGATTATCGCCTATGTGCTGCACCGTATCATGCACGTTCCCGGCAAAATCTCCACGTTGGTCGGTGTCGGTTCCTCGATCTGCGGCGGCTCCGCAATCGCTGCAACAGCCCCCGTTATTGATGCAGATGATGAAGAGGTTGCGCAGGCAATTTCCGTTATTTTCTTCTTCAACATGCTGGCTGCCCTGTTTTTCCCGGCCCTCGGCGCGCTGCTCGGATTTTCCACCACAAGCGGCGAAGCCTTCGGAATTTTCGCCGGAACTGCTGTCAACGATACTTCTTCCGTGACCGCTGCCGCATCCACCTGGGATTCCCTCTATCAGCTCGGTACACAGACACTGGACAAAGCTGTTACCGTAAAGCTGACCCGTACCCTTGCAATCATTCCGATCACACTGGTACTCGCCCTTGTCCGTACGAGAAAAGCCGGTTCCGAGGGCAAAAAAGTCGAGTTTAAAAAGATTTTCCCGATGTTTATTCTCTACTTTGTGCTGGCTTCCGTCATCACAACAATCGCAACCTCTCTCGGTGTTTCCGCATCCGTATTTTCTCCTCTCAAAACACTGAGCAAGTTCTTCATCGTCCTCGCCATGTGCGCGGTCGGTTTAAATACAAACATTGTAAAACTCATCAAAACCGGCGGTAAACCGCTCGCTCTGGGCTTTTGCTGCTGGGTCGGCATCGCTTCCATGAGCCTGCTCATGCAGCATGTGCTGGGAATCTGGTAAGATACGGCACACAAAACACCCCCAGCCCCGCCGGGCATCGCGCTTCGGTCAGGTCTGGGGGTGTTCGATTCTGATATTCTGTTTTCTTTAAAACGCAAACGGAAATTCCGTTTTTTGTCCTACGGGAAATGCATCCGGGTTGGATGTCTCCGTCACTTCAAAGCTCGCGCCGTCCCAGCCGTTGATCTGAATAATTCCCTTTACAGAGCCATCCTCGGATGAAAATTCCAGCTCCCCGTTTCCGTTATCCACAAAGCTTCCTTTTAGCTCGCCCTGCCTGTAAATGGAGATCACCGCTTCATCGCTGCCATTTACGCCCTGCTGGGTACATAACAGGCTGTATACACTGCCGGTCCCCTGATTATCCACAAACACTCCGTACTTCGTCGACCGCTCCGGCATTTCAAATGCTTCGCCCTTCACCTTTGCCAGCTCATTTGCAAGGACGTAGGCTCTGTTTTTTGTAATTTCTTCCTGAAAAAAGTTCACAAGAAGCGAGTACATGCTCCCGTTTTCTTCGCTGGAACCAAGGCTCTCCTGCGCCACTTCTTCTTTCATGGAGTTCCAGCTTCTCTGCTCTGCGAGGACTTTTTCCTTCGTCTGCGCATCCGCCGAATCGCTGAATCTGCTCCACAGGTTATTCAGCTCCGTATCCCAGATTTTGAGAAACCATCCGGACGACATATTCATTTCCCCCTGCGTCTGAGCAGTTTGGGCAATCGCCTCATACTGTTCGGAAAGCGTGTGAATATTTTCCAGTTCCTCTTGCAAAGAAGCCGAAGCCGATACTACATCGTCCACATCTTTTTTGATGTCCTCAGAATAATCGCACGTAAAATCGATCTCCTGAGTATCGGTTGATTCGATATCAGTATCCTCTTCACCGGAACCATTATTTTCTTCACTGGAATCAGCATTTTCTCCGCCGGAATCCTTATTTTCTTCACTTAAATCAATATTTCCTGTGCCTGAAAGCTCAAGCGGTTCTTCTGTCTGAAAAACGGTGTCTTCCGTACCCGAAATATCGCTGTCTGCTTCCTTGTTTCCGCAGCCTGAGCAGAGTCCAAAGGTCAATGCAAATATCGCCAGATAAACTCTTTTTTTCATCAAATTTTCCCTCGTATACTTTTCTTCAAGATTTTTGAAACCAGTTCTTTCTGCATTCTAACTCACTCATCTGATTTCTTGTATGTTTCACACTTGTTTTCCACAGCTTCACCCCAAAATAATCCAGCAAAAATTCCGGAAATGCACTCAACACAAATACCCGCTGTCTCTCAGCCTCCTGTACTTCCATGACATATATCTGACCCGGTGTTACCTCTTCGAAATACTGCGCGTATTCCATTGTATCCGACAACTTATATAAACACGATACCTTCATTGCAAACACATCGATAATGTCTTTCCAAATATCAATATCATACTCCTTAAAATGCGGATTGAGTGCCCTTGTCGCAGAAACATTCTTATACCTGCCAAGATTTTCTATCTCTGCGAAGCAATCTGCTCCATTCCCGTATTTTCCCGGCTGATAATCTCTCAGTGCTTCAACCATCGGATAGCTAATGTATAATTTTCCCCAGCCGGAAGCGTAATGACTTTATAATTTTTATGAGAAAAGAATATCTTCGAAATATTGTCAATCACCTGAGGTTCTCTGACCTCTCCCTCGACTATAAATGCCTTATAGTCTTTATTTGCCATTAAATGCACCTGCCTTATACATTTTCTGAAGATTATGAGCCTGACGCAGTTCCTTTTCTGTTAATTGAGAAATCGCTTTTATGCTGTTATTTGCAAGTAAGAAATAACTATCCGGTCTAAGCAGATCATTGCTCATCAGATCCGTGTTGTGAGTCGTTGTAAATATCTGAACTCCAGCTATCTGGTTCAAATGTCTTTGCACCGACTCGGATAATTCGAAATGATAAAATGCATCAAATTCATCTATAAACACAAAAGATGCCTTTTCCATACGAATATACCAATAATAGAACAATGCCAGTGATCTGGTTCCGGTAGAGGCGATCTTAAAGAAATCAGCATCTGTATTATCAAAATGACAGTAGATTGCTTTTTTGCCGTCCACTTCGCATCCGTATAATTCATAGTCAATGTCATTTTCTTTCAGGAACCTCTGGAAATCCTGCACTTTTCCACTATTTACAATACCTTCCGCTACACCTTCGTTACCATTTGTAAAGCCTTCATATCCCCGGCTGTCTAACGAATAAAACAAAAGCATACGTTCCACAAAATCAATAAACTTTTTAAATACCCGATTTTGCTCATTATCCGTAAGAATAGAGTTGTTGTTCACATATCTTACACGGGAAATCGGACTCTCGCTCTTGATCGATACATTCAAAGTGCCGGAACCATCCAGCAAGGTGAACCCATCCCTGGTAAGAAAATCAAAAAAGATAACTTCCTTTCCATCAATAGATAAACTCTCACTCTTCAAAGTATTTACATCATTTTTGCTGTATCGGTAAACCACTTCATGACCATCAAACATAAAGGTGTATTCAAATTCAGCAAAGGATTTTCTTCCACTCATGTTCAGGTAAAAATCGTAGCTGGAAAGCAATTTCTGTTTATCTGTCAAATGGGTAATGATATCAAAAATAGCCAATCCAAGGTTTGATTTACCGCTGCTGTTAATGCCATAAATAATTCCTTTTGTCACACAACCGTTTTTTATAATTTCAGAATTAAAGTTATAATTGCTGGGTGATCCTATATCAAATGTGATTTTATCCTGAAACCCTTTAAAGTTTTCTACGCTGAATTTTTTTAACATAACAATCACCATTCCTGCTCTTTTTCTATATTATATTATTATCTGCAAAAAAATTCAACTTATGCCGTATTTTTTTTACGGAACCAAGATTATCCACTCCTTTTCTCCGGAAACAAAAAAACGACACCAAATATCGTTGGATGGCCACCAGACAAAAGCCATACCGATATTTAATGTCGTTGTTTTTATTCACTTTCCTTCGAAAAAAAGCGTGTCCGAAATCGTCCGCCGCCCCGTTTCGCCAAAATCGTCCTCTGTCTTTTCGAAATCATAGATCAGAAGCTCTGGCTGATTCCGGGTACATTCTTTTAAAATCTGACCGGATTTTCAATCAGTCCCGTTCGGGTATATTACCGTCAATCTACCGCCTTCTTTATTTCTTTTTCCCGTCTTTTCTCTTTTTCTTACGCTCCTGAATTCGACTACTGAGAAAATCTGATTTTTCCCCGGAGGCTGTATCTGTTTCCTCTAAAGCGATCGTCGGCAGAGAATCGATTTCATCCTTCTTCATACGGGGCAGCTCGTATTTGTGTTCAAATTCTGCCACCTCTGCGCGGAACTCCGGATTGTCCGTATCACGAACCATTTCCAGATAACCATGGGTATCGAAGCCGTCTTCATTGACCTGCAGCAGGCATACTGCGATATTGGAGCAGTGGTCTGCAACACGTTCATAGCAGGTCGTAATATCCGACAGCGTAAGTCCAAGCTCTATGGTACATTTTCCCTTCCGCAATCTGCGGATATGGCGTCTCTTGATCTCCATATTCAGTCCGTCGATCACCTCTTCCAGAGGCTCTACAGACTTTGCAAGCTTCAGATCATCGTTCTTAAATACCGTTACCGCACGGTTCATGATATCCTGAACCGCCGCCGTAAATACCTTCAGCTCTTCTTCTGCTTTGGCAGAAAAATGCAGATCCTTTTCCGCCATTTCCTGTGCATATCCTACGAGGTTGATCGCATGGTCACAGATCCGCTCAAAATCACCGATACAATGCAGCAGCGTGGACAGTGTATGGCTGTCTCTCGTAGAAAGATTCCGGCTGCTTAATTTTACCAGATAAGTACCCAGCTGATCTTCGTAGGAATCCACAAGATTTTCCAGATTTTCCACCCGCTTTGCCTGTTCTGGATGGAACTCTGTCACAAGCCCCATTCCAAGCAACAGGGCTTCCCGGGCATACTCTGCCATATCGCCTGCGGCTGTTTTACACTGCTCCAGTGCAAAATGCGGAGATGCCAGGAAACGCTCGTCCAGGATCTGAATACTCTTTTCTACCGGAACATCCTCGAGCTCGTCCGGAGTAACCGGAATCGTCTTCATCGCAAGCTTTACCAGTACTTCGGATATCGGCAGCATGATAATCACCGCCGACAGGTTAAAGATACTGTGGATCATGGCAATGATGAAAGGGTTTGCAAGCTCTGTCATAAACGAAAAATGTACGATCGCATCGATCAGATAAAAAAGCACCATGAAAAAGCTTGTCTTTAAAATACAGAAATATAAATGCATCAGCGCTGCACGCTTCGCATTTTTACTTGCGCCCATAGAGGAAAGGATCGCAGTGATCGCCGTACCGATGTTTTCACCCATCAGAATCGGGATCGCAGAACCGATGGTAAGTGTTCCACTCATGGAAAGTGCCTGCAGGATACCGATGGATGCAGAAGAGCTCTGAATAACCGCAGTCAGCACCAGGCCGGCAAGCATACCAAGGATCGGATTGGAGAACATCGTCAGAATGCCGGTAAATTTCTCATTGCCCGCCAGCGGCTCTACTGCAGAGGACATAGTTTCCATACCAAACATCAGAACTGCAAAGCCGATCAAAATCGTACCGATATCTTTTTTCTTATCATTTTTAGCGGTCATCAGCATGATCACGCCAATGATACCGACGATTGGTGAGAAGTTCGCCGGCTTTAACAGCTGTACAAACACATTGCTGCTTTCGATACCAGTCAAGCTCAGCATCCAGGAAGTAACGGTCGTTCCGACGTTCGCCCCCAAAATAACGCCTGCAGCCTGCGTCAGCTTCATAATACCGGAGTTTACGAGTCCGACTACCATTACCGTCGTTGCTGACGATGACTGAATTACTGCCGTGACAACACAGCCCAGCAGCGCGCCCTTCCATTTGTTGGAAGTCAGCGATTCCAGAATTTCTTCCAGACGTCCGCCCGACGTTCTTTTCAGACCATCTCCCAGAACCTGCATACCGTATAAAAACAGAGCAAGTCCCCCGACCATCGCCAATATTCCGAATATATCCATTTCATCCTCCATGCTGCGGTCCTGCCGCTCATTTTTCAAAGATATTACTTTGATTTTACATGATTGCGCCTTTTTACGCAACCTTTCGGGTGAAATCCAGCGCATTTCTCCTGCCGGATATTGTCCTTTTCCTTTCCTGCCGCAGTGGGATCCTCCCAAAGCGTTTTTATTGTATGGAATTGAAACTTCTTATACGACAAAAAATCCCGGTACGTTTTCACGCACCGGGATTTTTATCAGGTGAGATTTTGACGGAATGTTCAGCTTCCTATACCGGAAAGATCAGCCTTCAATTGCGATCCGGTTGTCTTTCTTTTCTACCTTCTTTGCTTCCTTCTTCAAAATGTGAAGCTGCAGGATACCGTTTTCAAACTTCGCGGAAACATCCTCGGGTTCAACGGCTTCGCCGACATAAAATGTTCTGGAGCAGCTGCCTGCGTAACGCTCCTGACGAATGTACTTGCCGGTCTTCTTATCGGTTTCGTCTTTATCAAGGCCTTTGACAGCGCTGATATTCAGATAACCATTTTCAACGGTGATCGTAACCTCGTCTTTCTTGAAGCCAGGCAGATCAATATCTACCTCGTAAGCATCCTCGGTTTCCCGAACATCTGTCTTCATGAGGTTCTTTGCATGTTTGCCATACAGAGGATTCTTCTTACCGAAGAACTCACTCTCATCCGGCCAGCTCATCCAGTTATCCATATTCTCAAATAAATCTTCATCCCAAATTCTAGGCAGTAACATAAGTCATTCCTCCATTCCTTCTATCATGCCTTCTGTGAATCCTTTTCAGAAGTGGTTGTCATTTTATCTGGTTCAAAGAAAAGCTTTCTGAGAACTCCGATTCCGTTTTCGGCATCTTCTGTTCTTTTTGTTCCCTTTCCTTTGTTCTAGATGTAATATAACACCCATTATTAGCAATGTCAATAGGTGAGTGCTAATTTTTTTGTGAAGAATTTGTGAACGCTGCGAGCTCTGTAAAATGACAAAAACAGTATCCAAAAGCTTTGGCTCTCCTTCTTATTTTAGCTTGTACGAAATCTTGACACGGAACACAATGTGAGGGAAAATTACTATAAAAACAGCCGCCATGACTGACATCAACAGAGGTCTTGCAAAACACCTCTGAAAAAAAGGGCATGTTAGATGAAACAAAAAACACTTATTCCGCTTATCGTTTTCTTACTGGGTATATGCCTTGTTGGTATAATCCTATACAAAGTAGACTCTCATGAAACAGCACAGAACCATACAACAGCATTATTAAATGCAACAACCTATGGGGAACGCATAAAAAATGAGATTACAGAAGGGATAGACGTTACGGATGTTCTGAAACAGATTTTGATCAGTGAATCTGGAGAATTTAACCAGTTTGACATGATTGCAGAAAATCTTATGTCTGATTCTATTGAAAGCGTGCAGCTTGCTCCGAATGGTGTTGTGACAGATATTTATCCGTCCACAGGAAATGAAGCAGGCAAAATTGATCTGCTCCATGATAAAGATCGTGGAAAGATTTCCTGTTATGCAAGGGACAACCATACAATCATTACCCAGGGACCATTCAAATTGAAACAGGGCGGCTCTGGAATTGCTGTCCGCAATCCCATTTTCCTGAAGGATGAAAACGGGTTGGAATATTTCTGGGGCTTTACCATTGTTGTCCTGCGTGTACCCGACATTTTCTCAGACGCGGTCAGTGCACTTTCCAGCTTTGGATATGAATACAGAATTTCAAAGACAGATGCTCCCTGGAGTGATACCTATAACATTGTTTCTCAATCAAATGATTCGTTGATAAATCCAGTTTCTTATACTTTTACGATAGGGGAAGAGGAATGGATGTTTGAAGTAGCTCCTCAATGTGGATGGCGAAACAATTTATTAATAGCAAAAACCAGTGTGATATTAACTGCTAACGTTATACTTCTGTCCGTTCTTACCTGTGTATGGCTGACTTCGAAAGAAAATAAAAACAGATTCCAGATACTGGCACACACGGATTCCCTTACCAATATTTACAATCGCTATGGATTTGATGAATTGGCAGCGAAAATGATAGCTAAAAATCCGAAAACTCATTTTGTGGCTGCACTTTTTGATATTGATGACTTTAAGTTTATCAATGATATCTATGGACACGGTTATGGTGACAAGGCATTGAAATGTCTTGCAGACAGCATGAAAGCTTTTTTTCCATCTGATGCCATATTAGGAAGAAACGGTGGAGACGAATTTTGTGTTCTTCTCCCTAACTATACCTTTGAAGAAGCAGAAGCGCAATTGCAGCAATTCACCAGCCTTCCCAAAACATTCTCATGCAGAGGAAGGGAGCAGCAATTTTATATTTCTCTTGGATATGCAGAATATCCGACCTTTGCATCCAGTCTTTCACAGCTCATGCGCTGTGCAGATGCAGCTCTCTATGAAATAAAGCTTCACGGGAAAAATGGATGTATGTCTTACAGTAAGGAACTTCAATCCGTTGTTCGCAAACAGCTGGGCTTTGCACTTAAAGATATCTCCGAACACCTTCCGGGTGCATTTATCATATACAGAGCAGACAAGGAAGATGACGAACTTTTTTATGCAAACCATGAATTTCTTTCTATGACCGGATATCAAAGTATGGATGAATTCTTCAGGCTCACCAATAAGAGTTTTCACAACCTGATTCGTGAAGATGAGCAGCAGCAGATAGAAGCAAGCATTTGGGAACAAATCGACAGCGGAAATGAAAATGACTATATTCATTTTCATCTTCGAAAGGCGGACGGATCTTATCTTTCTGTACTGGATCATGGGAGAATTGTAGAAAGCCCACAATATGGAAAAGTATTCTATGTATTATTTATGGACTGGGAAGATATGCATATTCATTACAGCGACAAATTTTCCGGATAAGTTTTCCGATTGGCATGCTCCAGCTCAAGCAGTGCCATCTTTTTGTCAAGTCCGCCTGCATACCCTGTCAGGTTCCCCTTTGTCCCCACAACCCGATGGCATGGAATGATGATTGAAATCCCGTTATGTCCCACCGCACCGCCCACCGCCTGCGCAGACATATGAGGCCGGTTCTGCAGCTTTTCCATCTGTCTTGCGATTTCTCCGTAGGTCATCGTCTGACCATAGGGAATCTGCAGTAAAATCCTCCATACCTCCTGCCGAAACGGCGATCCGATCGGATGCAGCTTCGGTGTAAAGTCCGGTTCTTTTCCCAAAAAATATTCGTCCAGCCATTCCTTTGCTTGTGCAAGTATCGGCGTTTCCTGCGCAACCTGCTCTGCCGGAAGTGTATCTGCGAAATAGCTCTGCCCGAAAAACCACAAACCGGTAAGCCCGATTTCGTCCGCCGCCAGCAAAATATCCCCAAGCCTGGAAGGATATATGCTCGTATAAGCTTTCTGATAAATATCTGTCATGATCACACCCTAAAAATGTTTGGAAAATATCTCGTGTAAATACTTCTGCTACCTGTTTGTGATCTTCTCTGCCAGCCTGCGCATTGCACTGCACCGGTCAGACAGATTTTCTTTTGTCACCAGATATGCTACATCGGCTTCCTTTGCTTTTACGACTATGAACTGATTCACATCCGCAGAAAAATGAATCGGATCCATGTAATAATCCAAATTCAGAATAATATCCTCATCCGTCTGAAAATCGTAAATCTGCACATTGTCATACGCAATCAGCGCTTCCATCGCCGCCTGTCTGGCATAGAGATATTCCTCCGTCTGCCCGCTCCGGTACACGCTGTCCCACCAAAGCTCGGAATAGGGCGGCAGGAAAAAATAAAATTCTGTCTCCGGATGCTTTTTTACCATATCTGTCAACAAACCAATATTTTCCTCTACCCGTGCCTGCCACTCAGACGGCTCCTGCATCGGTGCAATCTCTTCCGACTGTTCGTAATGCTTTCTCGCCTCTTCTTCAGAAAAGGTTTTATACTGCCAGAAATTATAAGACATCCCATCGTCGTACCCGCTGAAATTCATCGCCAGCAGATACGGGATATCCTCAAACAATACATCCTTGTTGAACAGATACTTCACGTCATTGAACGGATTTTTATCATATAAATACAGCGGCATCGAATCGTTGACAAAATTCGTTTCCGGGTCGCCGTCCAAGGCAAACAGATCGAGGCTGTAAAACACATTTTTCAGATCGTGCGTCGTAAACGCTTCATCCATATAAAATTTCAGATCTGTGCACGTCCCGGAGCTTTTAATCGCCTTGACCGTCCTACAGGAAAATGCCTCGTCAAACCAATGATTGTTATAGTTTTCCGCTGTAGAGGATCCTGCCAGCACGCTGTCATAAGAAAAATTCCGTATTGTGCCGATACACTGATATTCCGATTTCGTTACGACTGCTTTCATCCCCGGCAGCGGACCGTGAAAATGATAAAACGGGTCAAAAATCACTACCACTGCTGCGATCGCTGCTAAAAGCGCTGCCGTCCAGACCGCAAAACGCCGAATCCATTTGGAATTTACCATATTTTCCGCTCATTTCTGCGCACGCTTTTTGCGCATGTCGAGTTTGTGTCAAGTGCGCGCAGACACAAATCTCGCGATTGAAAAATTTTATTTTTCAATTTTTCTCTCATTCCTCACACTGTCCCGGACAGATCATACTGCCGCCATTTTCCCTTTAAAACGAAAAATAGAGATACTCGCTCACGCCTGTCATTGAGATCATTGACCAGGTAAACAAAACCGCCAGAAGCACCGGATACAGCCTGCCATAGCCTTTCTGCCTCTGCAATGCAACCACGCCGGATACTTTTTCTCCGGAAAGAACCCGGAAACAGATTGCAATCAGCACAACAAAAATTCCGAGCCAGAACCACGAAAGCAGTCCCGGCAGCTTCATCGACAGCGCCTTTGTGATCATGTAAAATTCCGTCATGTCGAGCGCCGATGCCATCTGAAACACAAAGCCGTTCCATTTCAGGCTGACAATGCTTTTTAAAACGTCAAACCCCTGCGCAATGCTCTCTGCCCTGAAAAACACGAAGGTCATACAAACATAGGCAAAGGTCGCTGCCTGCCGCATCCATTTTTTCGGTAAATGCGGATGTTCCAGGTTGTCCCAGATCATCCCGACTCCATGTAAAAATCCCCACAGCACAAAGGTCCACGCCGCGCCGTGCCAAAGCCCTGAAAGCAGCATAACGATCATCACATTGCACAGCGTCCGCATCTTCCCCCTCCGATTTCCGCCCAGGGGGATGTATACATACCTTGTAAAAAACCGTCCCAGCGTCATGTGCCATCTGCGCCAGAATTCCTTGACCGAAGCAGAGTGAAACGGCGCATCGAAATTTTCTGCGACCTCCAGACCGATCATTTTGCCCAGACCGACCGCCATATCGCAATAGCCGCTGAAATCAAAGTACAGCTCCGTCAGATACCCGACCGCCAGAAGCAGTGCCGAAATGCTGTCCAGCATCGAAACATTGCTGTATCCATAGTTGACCGCCTTTGCCAGCGTATCCGCCAGCAGCACTTTTTTGGCGAGACCGAACACGAAAAACTGGATTCCTTCCGAGAACCGCTCTGCATGAAACCTGCGCCTTTCCGGCTCCTTTAACTGCCCCATAAACTCTGAACGAAGCAGAATCGGTCCCTGCAGCAGCTGCGGAAAATAAACCATAAATGTCAGGTAGTCAAAAAAGCTGTCCCTTGGCGCATCTCCCCGGCACCGGTCAATCAGGTATGCCAGCTGTTGAAACGTGTAAAAACTGATTCCAACCGGCAGCAGGATCTGCAGCATCGGAAAGTCCGTATGAAATACTGTATTCAGATTTTCCAGGAAAAAATTGCTGTACTTAAAATAACCCAACAGCCCCAGATGAAAAACACATCCGACACCAGTCAGCACTTTTTTCCCTTTTTCCGAGAAAATTTTTTCAGGCAGACAGCTCAGAAGCCAGCCTATCAGACAGCTGAACAGAAGCAGCCACAGATACTGCAGATTTGCATACGCATAAAACCACAGGGACATCCCGATCAGATATCCCTGTGCCAGTTGAAATTTCTTTTTCCAGTTCAGAAAATACCATCCTGCCAGCAGAAGCGGCAGAAACAGTAACATAAAAATATGGGAATTAAAAAGCATCTTCCGTTCCTTTTAAGCTCTGGATTTGATAAACGCCTCAACCTCTTCCACTTCAGGCATTACGCGCAGTGCACCTTTTCTGGTGGTTACGATGGATGCTGCTGCGTTTGCAAAGGTCAGCATCTCAGTCAGCTTCTCCTCATCCAGGTTGTCCAGACCGTATTTCAGGACATAGTGCAGGCAGCAGCCGCCGAAGGTATCGCCGGCACCGGTTGTCTCAATGGTGGAATCCTGCAGGAAAGGCTTCACCTCTACGCGCAGATCCTTGTAGTAAGCGCGGCTTCCGTCTCTTCCCAGAGACAGCATGATCAGCGGAATATTGTACTGTTCACGCAGCTTTGCGATACCTGCGTCGAAATCCTCTTCGCCGGTGAACCACTGGATCTCGTTATCGGAAATCTTTAAAACGTCACACTTGGACAGACCATATGCAACCTGTTCTTTTGCATCGTCTAAGGTCTTCCACAGAGGGGGACGCAGGTTCGGGTCGAAGGAAAGGATTGCGCCGCTTTCTTTTGCGATGTCAATCGCTTTCTTGGTCGCTTCACGGACACCATCATGAGTCATGGACAGTGTGCCATAGTGGAAAATCTTCGCATCGCGGATCAGATCCTCATGCAGATCCTCCTTGCGCAGCATCATATCTGCACCGGGATTCCGGTAGAAAGAGAAGTCTCTGTCGCCGTCCGGGAAGGTCTCTACGAATGCCAGAGTTGTTCTTGCATCTTCGTCAATGATCAGGTTGGAAGTGTCGATGCCAACCTCATCCAGGGTTGCTTTTAATTTGTTGCCGAACAGATCCTGTCCGACTTTGCCGATAAATGCGGTCTTGCGGCCTGCTTTGTTCAACATTGCCAACACGTTGCAGGGCGCTCCGCCCGGATTTGCTTCGTAAGTCATATTGCCCTGTGCGCTCTTGCCGTTCTCGGTAAAGTCGATCAGCAGCTCACCCAGTGCAACTACGTCAAAATTCTTCATGGAATATTCCCCTTCCTGTCTTTTCTTTCACGTTTTTCCAAACGTTTCTGATATCCTTTATTCTAACAGTTCACCACCAAAAAGAAAACCATAATTTTCTCATTTTCACTATCATTTCTGCGTAAATGTTACTGTTCACCCGCAGTCTGAATAAGACGCTCCACACCAGCCGCCGGGTTTTTTCTGTCCCGGATTCGCCAAATGTGCGCACTTTTCCGATTTGTTTCAGCTTTTGATAGTAGCACCGAAAATTCTCCGTATCTCTGCGCTTATAGCATTTCCTCACAACATCCATAACAGCCAGATACAATCTCCATTTTAACAGCTCCTCCAGCTCTGCATCCTGCAGAACTTTTACAGTCTCTAAGAGCTCCTCCTGCACCCGGATACTGTCCAGATTGTTTTTCGTGATTCCTTCCTTCTCTGTATGGGTCGCGCTGCTGTCCCGCCGTCTCCAATAGTACAGCGGCTTTGCAATAAAGCAGACAGAAGTCTCTCTGCCACAGAAAACCTCCGCCAGCCATTTTTCATCTTCCCCCAGGGTCGTATTTTTTTCAAACAAAAACAGCCCCTCTGCAGATTTCAGCACCTCCCGTTTAAAAACCTTGTTCCACACCACAGGTGCGTAGTTATTTTCTCTCAAAAAAACCTTAAACGCCTCCGTGCCGCAACAGGTCTCCACCCTGCTTCTACTGCTGCCAGCTGCCTTTTGCACTCCTGTCCTGCTGCCTGCCATCCCCTGCTCTGTACCAGCCCCCGTAAAGGCTTCATAGCTGCAGCAGGCGCTGTCCGTTCCATTTTGCTCCATAGCGCCGATCAGCTCTGTATAGATTGTCCTTCCCACAAGATCGTCTGAGTCCGCATAGGTGATATATTCCCCACGAGCTTCCTGCAGTCCGGTGTTTCTTGCCGCACTCACTCCGCCATTCTTTTTGTGGATGACCTTGATTCTTTTATCCTTTAATGCACAGGCATCGCAGATTTCACCGGACTTATCCACAGAACCGTCATCTATCAACAGTATATGAATCTACGATCGAACAGCTGCAGGAACAGGTCGCTTCTTTAAAGAAGTCCTCCGAGAACGGTTCCGACCATCTTCGCGCACTCCGGGAAGAAACGATACAGATCACACGCCGTCAGAAGCGCGAAGCGGAGGATTTGATCCGCACCCTGCAAAGCCAGGTCATGGAAACCCTCAAGCAATTTCCGGCACAGGATTCGACGCTTCAGCATCAGGTACGGGAGCAGGAGGGGCGTTTAATGGCCCAGGCAACACAGATCAAACAACAAAGCGCTCAGCTCGAGGCTCAGTCTGCGCAGATCAAACAGCAGCGCACTCAGCTCGAAGCTCAGTCTGCACAGATCGAAACCCTGCAGTCTGACCTTGCGAAAAAAGAGAAGGATCTGACCTCCCTTCGCAAGCAGCTGGTTCAATCAGGAAACGTCCTGCAGCAGGTACAGCAAAGCCTTGAAAGAGTTCAGCTGTCCGCAGTGCTTCCCCCTTCGACCACGCCTTTCCCGACTCTGGAAGCGCCAAAAGCTGATAAGCCTCAGACAGACGATTCCCTTCCGGAGCTGGGAAACCGGCTGGATAAGCTGTTCTCCGATACCTTAAGCAATCTGAACAACTGTGAAAAGACCGCTCAGAATACTATTTTCCATCTCGTAAAATCCATCAGCTGATTTAGGGCTGCTTTTTCCTCGGATTGATTTTATACCACAGACACTGCAGACGATGATACAGTCTGTTTCCTAAAAGCCTTCTTAACCGAAGGCTTTTTTGTTCCTTTTCGTTCAGCCAGCTTCCGTCATAGTGATGAATGGAAACCGTATGCTCTGTGATCTCTTTTTTTCGATGAAAATAGCTGACAGGAGCAAGGTATTGTGTCGGGAGAAAAACGATTCCGTCAATTTCCTGTTTTGTATTGTCAAGGCGCAGACCGAAGGTGCGCAGCGTCCGCGTATTGCGTCCAGGACAAGACTCTGTATCAAGTCTTCCATCCTCTTTGATAAAAGGAATATCCTCATAGTCCTTTAAAAGTGCACCGACGATCGGATGCCCTGCACGTGCACCAAAGCCAAGGCCCGTTGCAATCCACATCTGACCATCTATCTCTTTTTCAAAGCCCATATAACCATCCAGCTCTGTAAGCTCATCCAGCGGTTTGATCAGCTCCACATCCACGTCCATATAAATTCCGCCCTGTTCATACACGATCTTTAACCGCGCATAATCACTGACAAATGCCCATTTTTTTTGCTCATAGGCCTCCCGTGCATATCGGTTTTCTGTCAGATCGAAATTATTCTCGTTCCATTCGATGATCTCATATTCAGGACAGTATTTTTTCCAGCTCTCAATACATTTCTTTGCCGACTCCGTCAGTGGATTTCTTCCAAACCAGCAATAATGAATTTTCTTAGGAATACTCATTTACAAATCTCCTCATAAAAATGTTCCAGGCGATCAATTGACGCTTTCAGGGAAAACGATTCCCGGATGAGCCGCGCTCCTTTTTCTGAAAATTTCCTGCGCAGTCTGTCCTCCGATACCAGCTTTGATAGAGTACAATGATGTTTGCAAAAGTGAAAAGGAAATAGACAAGCCACTAGGGGCTCCTGTAAAATGAAAGTTGTCGAGACAATCATACTGCAAAGGAGAGACCCTAATGGCTCACAAAAAGAATAACACAAATCTCACAGAATTACTACTGCAATGTATGACTCAGCCGGATCCCATGCTGAGCATGCTGGAATGGCTGTGCACACGGCTCATGGAGACCGAGGTGGATCAGCAGCTGGGGGCAGAGAAAAGTCAGCGCTCGGACGGAAGGAGCGGCTATCGCAGCGGCTACCGTCCGAGCCGTCTGGACACACGTATGGGGACGATGTACCTCATGGTTCCTAAGGTACGGCAGGGCGGTTATATCCCGTTCTTTGTCACAGAGCGCAAGCGCAGTGAAGCAGCGCTCATTCAGGTCGTTCAGGAGTCCTTTTTGCGAACATCCCTTAACACAGTCGTTCGTTATCCTGACCAAATACGTTGTTATGTAAATCCGCCAACACCACTGCCCTTATATTCTCCCCGATCTTTTCCGAGGTCACGCGATAAAAGGTGGTTTCAAAGGTACTGTTATCTGACAGCTTCCACAAAACTCCTGCTCCGACTGCAAAAAGCAGCAGAATTGCAAACAATTTTAATCGTAATTTTCTGATTTTTATTTTCCTTTCCCTTTCCCTTTCGTACTTTTCCCAAATCTATGCTCTGTTATTCTATGTTTAGAATACCTTCTCATGCCGATGTTTGCAAGGTTTTTCCAGAAAAAAAGGGGATCCTGATCCTATTTTTTTGAACCATTTTCTGATTCATTTTTTTTAGAATCAAAAAGATATTTTAAAAAGTAAAAAGGTATGATATACTGAAATCGGAAACGTTGCCAATTGTGCATTATTACCAAAAAGAATGTGTTTTATTTGGAAATATGTATAGCGGCAGACACAAAAATATTAAAATTTCAGGGAGGACAATATATGTCAGCTGAAACAGAAACCCAATATAATCCTCAATATGGCGTTCGCAGAACTATTTTTTCGGATGAATATGATTTTCTGACCAAAATTGAGTCCGTATGTGTTCAGGAGGATGGGCTGCATTTTGCAGTACGTACATGGAAGGATCGTACCGTAAAGGTCTGTGTCACATTTTTGACACCATCTGTATTCCGATTTGTTATGGTACCTGAGCTGACTGCCCAAAGTCACAGACAGACCGTGCTGGAATCTACGTCTGCTTCCGAGTTTGAAAGCAAAAATGCCAAACTTGTCGAGACCCAACATTATTTTGTATATGAGACAGAACAGTTAAGTCTGCATTTCGAAAAAGATTACTGGGAAATGTCCGTATATCAAAATGGAAAACTGTTAACAAAGGAACAGGCCTTCGATACCAATGTCGATAATCGCTGGAAACAGCTTCCGACAGGCTTTCAGGTAGATGCGTCCGGAAAAAGCATTTCCACCTTCGAGCAGTTTGTCCTGTTTTCCGATGAGATGTTCTGGGGCTTTGGTGAGAAGTTTACACACTTTAACAAGCGCGGACAGCGGATCGAATGCTGGCAGAAGGATGCGTTGTCAACCAACTCAGAGGATTCCTACAAAGGACATCCCTATTTTACAAGCAGCCGCGGATACTCCATCTTGTTAAACACCTTTACCCGTTCTTCCTTTGACATGGGTGCTTCCTCATGGATCAGTTATCAGATCGGCAGTAATGACCCTGTATTGGATTATATTTTCTTAGCAGAAGAGAGTAAGGATTATAAGAAGCTGTTACAGCAGTATCTGCAGCTTACCGGACAGATCCCTATGATTCCTCAGTGGGCTTTTGGTTTCTGGATGTCCAAATGCTCCTATATGAGCCGTAAGGAAATCGAAGATGTGGTTGATAAGGCGGAACAGCTTGGTGTAGGCATTGATGTAATCCATATCGATGGCTGGCAGAAGCCGGATATGGCCGGTTTATGGGAATGGGATACCGAACGCTTTCCTGATCCCGAGGGAATGATCCGGGAATTAAATAAAAAGAATATTCATTTAAGTCTTTGGAACTATCCCTATTTGCAGGAAAATTCACCGGAATATAAGGCTCTGGCAGAGCGCGGATTCTTTATTAAAAATAAAGAGGGACAGCCGGCATTGTTTAAATCCACCGCTGACTCAGAGTATTTATGTGCCTGCTTTGACTTTACAAATCCGGAATTTCTGGAATGGTACGGAGAACGGATCAAGAAGATCGTCCGCATGGGCGTTTCTGTCATTAAAACAGATTTTTCTGAAGCAGTACCGAAGGATGTTGTGTTCTACAATGGAATGAACGGATACGAAGGACATAATCTGCTGACCTATCTGTATGCAAAGAATATTTACGGATGGATGAAGGAAATCTGTGAAAAACGCGGAGAATTGCCCCTTCTTTGGGGACGCAGCGGTTATGCTGGTTCTCATACAATTCCGGCAGCATGGGCAGGAGACTCCTCCAGTGATAAAGCGACTCACAGTGCGATCCTTCAGGCCGGCCTTGGCATGGCAATGTCCGGTGTATCTTTCTGGGGTTATGATCTGGGCGGATTTTATCATACCGGTTATACCGGAAATGAGGAGCGCCCTGATGCAGAAGATTATCTTTCCTCTGTACAGATGGGACTTTGGATGCCCTTATCCAGAGCACATGGCAAAACACCGAGAGAGCCTTGGCAGTATGGTGATCTGGCCCTGAAAAACGTTAAAGAGTGGATCAATTTCAGACATCGTCTTGCTCCATATCTTTATCATACAGCCTGCCAGAGCCATCTTTTCGGCATTCCGATGCTTCGTCCGGTGGTAATGGAATATCCAAAGGATCCAATGGCAAAGATGCAGAATCTGTCGTATATGCTGGGAGATTCCTTATTGGTTTCGCCCGCCTTTGACAGAGAGGAATACGATCTGTATCTTCCGGAAGGTCAGTGGAGAAATATTGAAAGCAAAGAAGTATATGAAGGCGGATCCTTTGTCCATGTAGAAACGAAATCCTTTGCAAATGGCGGTACCTCCCTTCTTGTTTTCCAGAAAGAAGGAACAAGTATTCCCTTACTTGCTCAAAAAGAAGTAATGCATGTACCTGCAACAGCATGGAAGCGTGAGGATTTGGATTTCATGACCTTCACAACAACAGATATCACAGAAAAAATCTATGTACCAGGTGAATGCGGCAAGGTTGAATTTATCCAGGTAGAAGCAAAGAAAAATGCTTAAAAAATGCAATTCTGACATCTGAAAAAGAATGTGCCTTGGCACATTCTCGCGCCGAGGCGCGGTTGCTTCGGCAATCATCTACCTCTGCGCCGAGTGCGCATCCCCGCGGAGCGTTTTTACTTCATAGGACACATTTTCCTATGAAGTAAAAAGGGGCTTCGACAGAAACACAGGTTTCTGCGAAGCTCCTTTTATGTAACCCATTTTTATCTTTGTGCCAAACGAGCCGCGAGCAGGACTTCCAGCCCTGCTCTGCGATCACAGTTAAACTGCTTAAAGTACTATTACAGCGGCATCAAATGCCTCCACTTTTCCGTCAAAAGCCTTTTCTGTAAGCAGATCCTGTTTTTGCGCATACTCCTTAAATTCCTTCGTATGATTGCTGCAATTGAAAATCAGGGCAATGGTTTCTTCCCCATTTTTTCTTATCAGAACGATCGTCTCATCTTCATCCCTTGTGATGGCTTCTGCCAATTCCCCTTCTACGATACAGGTATGTGCTTTTCGAACCTGCAGCAGTCGTTTATACCATTCAAACATCTCTTTATCCTGGTATTCTTCATCCCAGTACATGCCTCGTCTGCAGTCTGGATCATTTGCTCCAGGCATCGCATACTCATCCCCGTAATAAATCATAGGCATTCCCGGCAATAACAGTTGGAAGGCCGCTGCCAGATGCTGCTTTTTCTTATTGTCCTTACATAAATGTAAAAATCTTGCCGTATCATGGCTGTCGATCAGATTCCACATAAGAGGATAACATTTTTTGTGTAAGCGTCCTTTCAGGTATCCCAGATTCTGGACAAACTGGCTGACACTGATCTTTTCATCTGCAAGCAGATCTATCAGATTCAGATAAAAAGGATAATTCATGACCGTATCCCATTCATCTCCCTCCAGAAAATCTCCCGCATAATGCCAGATTTCCCCAATGATCAGCATATCCTTCTTTACTGCCTTGATTGCTCTTCTGAAACGTTTCCAGAAGAAATGACTGATTTCATCTCCTACATCCAGTCTCCATCCGTCAATGTCACATTCCCTGATCCAATAGCATGCAACGTCCGTAATGTAGTTTGCAACCTCTGGATTTTTCAGATTCAGCTTTGGCATTCCACCATAATACCCAAAACACAAGAAGTTCGGAATCTCTCCCCATTCGCCCTTCAGTGGCAATTCATCGATATAATACCAGTCCAGATATTTGGATTTTTCGCCCTTTTCCAGGATATCCTTAAATGCAAAAAACTCTTTTCCGGTATGGTTAAACACCGCATCCATAACCACCTTCATCCCGCGGTCATGTGCTTTTTGTACCAGCTCCTTAAGATCCTCCTTTGTTCCAAAGGAAGGATCGATTTCATAATAATCAATGGTATCGTACTTATGGCAGGAATCCGATTTGAAGCTGGGCGTCATATATATAACATCAATTCCCAGATCCTGAATATGATCCAGATGATCGATAATTCCTCTGAGGTCACCATGCAGATCATCCATAGGCGTAATGGGTGCTTTATACCAAAGCTTTTTGTCTACCGGCTGTGATGCTGCAAAACGGGATGGAAAGATCTGATACACGACCTTATTTGCTGCCCAATCCGGGACCTCAAACATTTCTTCCTCCCGAAGGTTCTGCGGACAGTCAAACATTCTGTCTCTGTTTGTGATAGATTCCTTATCAAACTCATAGTTGCCGTAATATACCTTTTCTCCCTGCATATCCGTAAATTCAAAGAAATAGCGGAGACAGATCAGGTGCATCCGAACCTGTGCTTCATAATAATCATTAAACTGTGAAGTAGCAACCTTTTTCATCACGATGGTCTTTCGCGTATCCTCACGCTCCATTGGGATATACTTATCCTCATAGTGAAGGATTATCTCCTTCATATCATCTTTCTTTACCTGCACGCGTATTACAAATAAATCCTTCTCGATTGCATAACAGAATCTCTTATCCATATCATGAAAAATTGCGGAATATTCCATAGTATTTTTTCTCCTTCTGATGTATTCTTTTTCCGTTTTACAGAGACAAAATAAGTTCATGCATTACCGGTTTTACTTTGTTCAGATCGCCGCTTTCCGGACACTGAATGGCTACGATCAGTCCCTTCTTCGGCAACACCATCGTCAGCTGTCCATAGGCACCGTCTGCGCGGTAGGAATCCTCATACGGATTTCTCCAAAACTGGTAGCCATAACCACAAACCCAGATATCGTTTCCGGGATTCGGTGTTTCGATCTGCTTTGCGGTTGCTTCTTTGATCCATGCAGGATCCACCAGCTGCTGTCCTTTCCATTTTCCATCCATCAGATATACCTGACCGATCTTAAGCATATTGGAAAGCGTCATGAACATGCCGCCGCCACCGATCGGATGTCCCTGAGGACAGTTTTCCCAGATCGGAAAGCCCTGTCCGAGGGGTTCAAAAAAGCGCTCATACAGATACTCTGAAAGCCGTTTTCCCACTGCCTTTTCCACCATACGGCCTGCCAGAATGCTGTCTGCCGTTGAATAGACGAATTCGCTGCCCGGCTGTACCTTTACGGGTCTGCTCAGCATATATTTGACGTAATCCGGCGCCCCGACACCTGCACGCCGGTTTGCGCCCATCAGATATGGTTCATGGAAACCGCTCGACATCATAAGAAGATGACGCAGACGAATTTCAAACAGCTCCGGCTGTGCATTTTCCGGAACCGCCTCCGGGAAAAACTCTGCCAGTCTGTCATCCAGTGACAGCTTACCATCGGCAATTGCCAGACCGACTGCTGTGCTCATATAGCTCTTTGTGTGAGAATAGATATTTCTCGCCTGATCCGGTGTAAAATGATGCTCCATCAGGATCTTTTCCCCGTCAGCAATTGCAATGCCTTCTACACCAAGCTGCTTGTCATAGACCTCTTTTACAAAATTGTAAAACTGCTTTTCCATAACCATACCCTCCATTTTGTAAATGCTGCAGCGCCTTGCGCCGCAGAAAACGCGTGTCAGAGCGTTTCTCAGCCCTTCGCTTTTTTTGCTTTTAGCCAGCTTTTGCAGACATCCGGATAGTTGGTGATGACGCCATCACAGCCCCACTCATACAAATTTTCCAGATCGTCCATATTGTTAATCGTCCAGACATTGACCTCGATGCCGTTCTTATGACAGAGCTCTACCTCTTCCTTCGTCAGTCCTTCAACACCTGGATGATAACATTCAAACCCAAACTTTTTGCAGTAATAGCCTGCATTTGCGATACCGCCATTTTCCACGAGAGCACCGGTTTTCATATCCGGCATAAAATCCTTGCAGGAGAGTGCAGACAGATGGTTGAAGGAGGAAATGATGATCCGCTCCTTTAAGCCAAAGCGCCCGATCAGCTCCATCGTCTTTTTCTCCAGCTCCTCGTAATAGTACACGCTGCTCTTGATCTCCACGTTGGTAATCAGCGAATTGCAGGATGCCCATTCGCAGTATTCCTCAAAGGTCGGAATCGGCTGGAAGCCGTAGACTTCCTGCCATTTTCCGCCTGCATTGCAGCTTTTTAACTCGCCTAAAGTGTAATCCCGTACATTTCCGGTAAAGTCCGTCAGGTCGTCCAAATATTCATCGTGGATAATGACAACCTCACCGTCCTTTGTGAGCTGGACATCCAGTTCGATTCCGTCACAGCCGCTTTCCAGAGCCTTCTGGAAAGCCAGCATCGTATTCTGCGGATATCTTCCGCTGAAACCTCTGTGTGCAAAAATCTTCATCGTCTTATTCATCCTCTTCTGTCTCTTCCGGCATGGTAATATGCTCCTCCGCCGGATCGTCGTCTTCCTCTTGGTCAACTTCACTCGGCTTTGAGACATCTTCCATTGCATCGTCTACATCGTCAAATTCCTGATTTCCGTCCGATACCTTTTCCCGTACCTTTGCAATCTGTGCTACGGTTACGCCTGCATCCAGGTTGATCAGCTTCACGCCGGAGGTAATTCTTCCCAACTGGGAAACATCATCCATACGGATCTGAATGATAATGCCCTCTGTCGTGATCATCATGATCTCGTTTTCATCCGTAACGGCTTTTACACCGATGACATAGCCGGTCTTTTCCGTGATCTTATAGCACTTCACGCCCTTGCCGCCGCGGTGCTGTACCGTAAATTCATCCATCGAGGTACGCTTGCCCATACCGTTTTCAGAAACGATCAGCAGCGAATCTCCCTGATGGTCTAACTGCATGCCGACAATTTCATCGTTGTCAGACAGCGTCATACCGATCACGCCCATCGATGTTCTGCCGGTATTTCTGACGTCGGTTTCCTTGAAACGAATGCACATGCCGTCTCTCGTTACGAGGAAAATCTCGCTGTCCGCATTCGTTACCTTCACCTCGATCAGCTCGTCGTCCTCCCGCAGATTAATCGCCGCAAGACCGTTCTTTCTGACGTTGCTGTATTCCAGAATCGGGGTCTTCTTGACGATACCCTTTCTGGTTACCATGAACAGGTTGTCGTCCTTTTCGTAATCCTTTACCGGAATGATTGCGGAAATTTTTTCTTCCGGAGCAAGCTGCAGCAGGTTGATGATTGCCGTACCCCGCGCAGTACGTCCGGCTTCCGGAATTTCATATGCTTTCAACCGATAAACACGTCCAAAATTCGTAAAGAACATCACATAATGATGTGTTGTCGTCATCAGAAGATCTGCGATAAAGTCTTCCTCGATCGTCTGCATACCCTTGATGCCTCTGCCGCCGCGGTTCTGCGCCTTAAAGTTATCGACGGTCATTCGCTTGATATAACCAAGGTTCGTCATGGCGATGATCGTATTCTCTCTCGGGATCATATCCTCCATGGAAATATCGAATTCATCATAGCCGATCTTACTTCTTCTGTCGTCTCCGTATTTGTCCTTGATCACAAGCAACTCGCTGCGGATAACACCCAGCAGACGCTTCTCGTCTGCCAGAATTGCCTTTAATTCTGCAATTTTTTTCAAAAGCTCCTGATGCTCTGCTTCCAGCTTTTCATGCTCCAGACCGGTCAGCGCACGCAGACGCATATCGATAATTGCCTGTGCCTGTACGTCGGTCAGACCAAAGCGTTCGATCAAACGATCCTTGGAGATCTGAGGGGTCTGGCTGCTGCGGATGATCTGGATGACCTCATCGATATGATCCTGTGCGATCAGCAAGCCCTGTAAAATATGGTCGCGCTCTTCGGCTTTATTTAAGTCATATTTTGTCCGTCTGGTAACGACATCTTCCTGATGGGCGATGTAGCATTTGAGCATATCCAGCAGGCTCAGCACCTTCGGCTGTCCATCTACCAGTGCCAGCATAATAACGCCAAAGGTATCCTGCATCTGGGTGTGCTTGTAAAGCTGATTTAAGATAACGTTTGCGTTCGCATCCCTGCGCAGCTCGATGACAACTCTGGTTCCCTCACGGTTGGATTCATCTCTCAGATCCGTGATGCCGTCAATGCGCTTTTCTTTATGCAGATCTGCAATCTTCTCAATCAGCTTCGCCTTGTTTACCATGTAGGGAAGCTCCGTCACGATGATCTGGCTCTTGCCATTTGGAAGCGTCTCGATATTGGTCACGGCACGGACACGGATTTTGCCGCGTCCTGTCCGGTATGCCTCTTCCACGCCGCGGGTTCCTAAAATCACGCCGCCTGTCGGGAAATCAGGCGCTTTGACGATGCCCATGATCTCTTCGATTTCGGTGTCGCGGTCTTCCAAAATGCGGTTGTCCATGATCTTTACGACCGCATCGACCACCTCCCGCAGGTTGTGGGGAGGGATGTTGGTCGCCATGCCGACTGCAATACCGGAGGTACCGTTTACCAGCAGATTCGGATAACGGGAGGGCAGTACAACCGGCTCTTTTTCCGTTTCATCGAAGTTCGGTTCAAAATCAACGGTGTCCTTGTTGATGTCCGCCAGCATCTCCATCGAGATCTTGGACAATCTCGCTTCGGTGTATCGCATCGCTGCAGGGCCGTCGCCATCCTCAGAGCCGAAGTTTCCGTGACCGTCAACAAGCGGATAACGGGTATTCCATTCCTGCGCCATATTGACCAGCGCTCCGTAGATAGAGCTGTCGCCGTGGGGATGATATTTACCCATCGTATCACCGACGATACGCGCACATTTACGATGCGGCTTATCCGGTCCGTTATTTAACTCGATCATGGAGTACAGAACACGTCTCTGTACCGGCTTTAAGCCGTCGCGGACGTCCGGGAGGGCTCTGGCAGCAATTACGCTCATTGCGTAATCGATATAAGATTCCTCCATTTTTTTCTTCAGATCGACTTCTTCTATTTTGTCAAAAATATTATCTTCCATCTTTCCTCTTATCCAGCCGCCCAGGCGGCATTCCAATCAGTTTTCTAAATATCCAGATTCTTTACGAACTGAGCGTTCTCTTCGATAAACTTCCGGCGGGGTTCCACCTGGTCGCCCATCAGCGTTGTGAAGGTCAGATCCACTTCGGATTCCGTCTCTTCATCCATGCAGACCTTTAACAGGATTCTGTGCTCAGGATCCATCGTCGTCTCCCAGAGCTGTTCTGCATCCATCTCACCCAGACCTTTGTAACGCTGGATTTTGTTATTCTGATCTCTGCCGACCTCGTTAATAATCGCCGCCAGCTCTTCGTCGCTGTAGGCGTACCAAACCTTTTTATTCTTTTCCAGCTTATACAGCGGGGGCTTTGCCAGATAAACGTGTCCCTGCTTGATCAGCTCCGGCATAAACCGGTAAATAAAGGTCAGCATCAGAGTTGCGATATGCGCACCATCCACATCGGCATCCGTCATGATAACAATCTTATGATACCGCAGCTTGCTGATATCAAAGTCCTCATGAATTCCGGTTCCGAATGCGGTAATCATCGCCTTGATTTCGGCATTGGAAAAAATCTTGTCCAGACGGGCTTTTTCTACGTTCAAAATCTTGCCGCGCAGGGGAAGGATCGCCTGCGTCGCACGGCTTCTCGCCTTCTTTGCAGAGCCGCCCGCGGAATCACCCTCTACGATGTAAATCTCGCAATTTTTCGGATCTTTATCCGAGCAGTCTGCCAGCTTGCCGGGCAGGGCTGTATTTTCCAGCGCAGTCTTTCTTCTCGTCAAATCCCGCGCCCTTCTTGCCGCTTCCCTTGCACGCTGCGCCAGAACGGACTTTTCTACAATCGTCTTTGCAACGGACGGGTTCTGCTCCAGAAAATACGTCAGCTGTTCGCTCACCACGCTGTCCACAGCGCTTCTCGCCTCGGAGTTTCCCAGCTTCTGTTTGGTCTGTCCCTCAAACTGAGGATCTTCAATCTTGACACTGATGATCGCAGTCAGACCTTCACGGATATCGTCGCCGGACAGGTTGGGCTCGTTATCCTTTAACAGTTTATTACTTCTCGCATAGTCGTTAAACGTCTTTGTCAGCGCATTCCTAAAGCCCACCAGATGCGTACCGCCCTCCGGCGTATTGATATTATTGACAAAAGAGAACACACTCTCGTTGTAGGAATCGTTGTGCTGCAGTGCAACCTCGACGTAAACATTGTTTTTCGTGCCCTCAAAGTACATTACCTTGTCATAAAGCGGAACCTTGCTGCCGTTTAGATAGGTGACGAACTCCCGGATACCGCCCTCGTAGTGGAAGGTTCTTGTGTGGGGCTCTTCCCCGCGCAGGTCTGTCAGGGAAATCTTTAATCCCTTAGTCAGAAATGCCATTTCCCGCAGACGTGTCTTTAAAATATCAAATTCGTAAACCGTCGTCTCGGTAAAAATCGTCGCATCCGGCTTAAACGTTACTTTTGTTCCGGTCTTTTCCAAATCGCAGGTTCCGATCTCCTTTAACGGATAGCAGACATGACCACGCTCGTAACGCTGCTTGTAAACCTTTCCGCCCTGACAGATTTCGACCTCCAGCCAGTCAGAAAGCGCATTTACAACGGATGCGCCTACGCCATGGAGTCCACCGGAAACCTTGTATCCGCCGCCGCCGAATTTACCGCCGGCGTGCAGGATCGTGAAAACAACCTCTACTGCAGGAATGCCCGCTTTGTGGTTGATTCCAACCGGAATGCCTCGTCCGTTATCGACAACCGTGATCGAGTTATCTTCGTTGATCGTTACTTCAATGTGGTCACAGAAGCCTGCCAGTGCCTCGTCCACCGCATTATCTACAATCTCGTAAACCAGGTGATGCAGACCTCTGGAAGAGGTGGAACCGATATACATGCCCGGCCGTTTGCGGACCGCTTCCAGACCCTCCAGAATCTGAATTTGATCTGCTCCGTATTCAACGCTCATTTATATTCCTCCATTCTGGCCGGCATCCACCGTCCCGTTTGCTACTCTGAAAACTTTATTGATCTCAAACCGGTTGTTGACAAAATCATCCAGACCGGTACAGGTAATAATCGTCTGAATGTCCCCGATACTGTTCAGCAGGTAATTCTGACGGTTGCTGTCCAGCTCTGACAACACGTCGTCTAATAAAAGCACCGGCGTATCCTTTGTCATCTTTTTGACAAGCTCAATCTCGGAAAGCTTCAAGGACAACGCCGCCGTCCTCTGCTGTCCCTGGGATCCGAATTTACGGATATCCACGCCGTCTGCCAGGAATGAAAAATCATCCCGGTGCGGACCCGTTGATGTCATCTTCAGTCGGATATCCCGCTCCTGGTTACGGTGCAGTGCCTCTGCAAAATTCTCGCTCGTCACATCCGGTTCATACACAACCTTTAAATGCTCCCTGCCTCCGGAAAGACGGCTGTGAATCTCTCCGATGATGTCGTTTAGCTGCTCCGTAAAGGTGATCCTTCTCTCGATCACCTGGCTGCCAAACGCCGCCATCTGGTCATCCCAGACCGACAGCGTATCCCGCAGGGACGGATTCTGGTAAATATCCTTTAACAGCCGGTTGCGCTGGTTCACAATCCGGTTGTAATGGTTTAAGTTGTACAGATATCCTGCATCCAGCTGACACAGTTCCATGTCCACGAAATGTCTGCGCTCTGCCGGACCGTTCTTGATAATGGACAGATCTTCCGGGGAAAAAAATACCACGTTCATAATGCCCAGAAGCTCCGCCGCTTTTTTGATGCGGGTCCCGTCAATCGCAATGCCCTTGGATTTGTTTTTCCGAAGGTGCATGTCGATGCGGATTTCGTCTTCTTTTTTCTCGAGATAGGCACGGATATGTGCCTCCTCCTCGTTGAAATTTACGATATCCTTATCCTTTGCGCCTTTATGGGACTTGGTTGTCGCACACAGATAAATTGCCTCTAAGATATTGGTTTTTCCCTGTGCGTTATCGCCGTATAAAATATTCGTCCCTCGGTCGAAGGAAAGGTTTAACAGGCTGTAATTCCGAAAATTGGATAATTCCAGCGATTTAATAACCATAGTTCCTCTTTCTGTCAGATCGGTGTATGGAAATTCACTCGATCTTTAAGGTCTGTCCGTCATATTCTACCACGTCTCCGGGCACCAGCTTTTTACCGCGTGCGGTTTCTACCTGTCCGTTTACTTTGACAAGCCCGTCCTGTACAGCGAATTTGGCGTCGACGCCGGACTCCACAAAGCCCGCTACCTTCAAAGCCTGGCCGAGCTTGATAAATTCATCTCTGATCCGATAGGTCTGCATGAATCGTTCCTTCTTTCCTGCGCCATTTTCCGGCGCTTTTGCAGTTAAACAGTTGTAAAGTTAACAGGGAGAATCAGGTAAATGTAGCTGTTCTCCTCATTACGGATAAAGCAGGGAGCCTTTGGATTAACCAGATAAATCGTGATCTGTTCATCGTCAATGACTCTCAGCGCATCGATCAAAAATCTCGGGTTGAAACCGATCATCAGATCCTTTCCGCTCTTTTCGATATCGATCTGCTCGTCCATGCTGCCGATGGCAGAGTTGATTTTCAGCTCCATCAGACCGTCTGTAATGTTAATAATGATCGGCTTTTTGTCGCCTTCCTTTACGAGCAGAGTCGCACGGTCGATACAGCTTAACAATTCACGTTTGTTGATTGTCACCTTTGTTTCATAATCGCTGGAAAGCATCTGGTCAATGCGGAAATATTCGCCTTCAATCAGTCTGGATACAACGGTTGTCTGATCAAATTCAAACACAACCTGATTGTCGGTAAAGAACAGGGATACATCTTTTTCTGTTTCACCGGAAAGAATCTTGCTGACTTCATTCAAGGTCTTACCCGGGATAACAACTTTCTGGGGTTCATAGGTATCCTTCAGCTGAATTTTCCGGATAGAAATGCGATGTCCGTCGAGAGAAACCACCTTCAGCTCATCGCCGTTAATTTCAAACAGTTCGCCGGTCATCAAACGGTTGTTATCGTTGTCAGCGATCGAGAAAATCGTCTGGCGGATAACTTCTTTCAATGTGAACTGAGAAACAACAATGCTGTTGCTGCGCTCTATTTCCGGCAGGTAAGCGAAATCATCGCCGCATTTTCCGGCAATGTTGAATTTCGCCTTTTCACAAGTTATCAGAGTTTGATAGCTATTGTCAGATAGTATCGTAATATCGTTATCTGGTAATTTTCTGACAATTTCAAGAAAAATCTTTGCGTCCAGCGCAATAATGCCAGGTTCTTCAATTGTGCCTTCTACAATAGTCTCAATGCCGAGTTCCATATCGTTGGCAGTCAATTTGATACATCCCTGGGTACAGTCAACTAAAATGCATTCGAGGATTGTCATAGTTGTTTTGGCAGGAACTGCTTTGGAAACAACCTGAAGTCCGTTTAATAGCTCTGATTTCGGACAGATAAATTTCATATGTGAAAAACTCCCTTCTTTTAATGGTGTGTTCTGTGACTTATCCACATCCACTGGGTTTTCCAAAGGCACCCGGCGTGCGATGGCCTGCAGGAGCGCAAACAAAGATATAAATAATTAAATTCGTAATCTTTCTTAATAGGCGTTGTTGAAATGTGGATAAGTATCACAAGCCCTGTAAAATAGCGGAAAACAGGAAACGGTTATCCTGTGTACAACCTTAGGATAAGTCGGGGATTACGACCAGGTTATACACAGATCTTCTTTTTGATCGTTTCAACTTTGCTGGCCAATTCGTCGTTATTTTTTAACTCATCCTCAATTTTATTCACACCGTGGATAATTGTAGTGTGGTCTTTTTTGCCGAGTAGTTTGCCAATATTGACGTAGGAAGTATCCGTCAGTTTCCTGCACAGATACATGACAACCTGACGCGGCTGAACGAATTCGGAGTTCCGTTTTTTGGAAGTAATATCTTCCGGACTAACGCCGAAGTGTTCCGCAACGACTTCTATAATCAGTTCCGGTGTGATTTCCTTTGGTTTGTCAGGATTTATAATGTCTTTTAAGGCGTCTTCTGCCAGTTCCATTGTAATTTCACTCTGGTTCTCAATCTTGGATTTGGCAATAATTCTGTTAAAAGCGCCCTCCAGTTCCCGGATGTTGGACTTAATATTGGTAGCAATGTATTTAAAAATCTCATCATCGACGGGTTTATTACATGCCTCGGCGTTTTTGCGCAGGATCGCCATTCGGGTTTCATAGTCAGGTGGCTGGATGTCCGCAATCAGGCCCCAGTCGAAACGGGAACGGAAACGTTCTTCCAGGGTTTCCATTTCTTTTGGCGGCTTATCGGAGGACAGTACGATCTGTTTGCCTGCGGAATGCAGCACGTTAAAGGTGTGGAAAAATTCTTCCTGTGTACTTTCTTTTCCTATAATAAACTGAATATCGTCGATCATCAGGACATCTACGGTCCGGTATTTTTCGCGCAGCTTTGTCATGGCGGTCGCGTTACCGCTTCGGATGGATTCGATTACTTCGTTGGTAAAGGATTCCGAAGTGACATAAAGAACCTTCATATTCGGATTCTGCTCCAGGATGAAGTGACCGATCGAATGCATCAAATGCGTTTTTCCCAGACCGGCACCGCCGTAGATAAACAGCGGATTGTAGGCATTTCCGGGAGATTCCGCAACTGCGAGACAGGCGGAATGAGCGAATTTGTTGTTATTGCCGACAATGAAGGTGTCGAACTTGTACTTGGGGTTTAAATTCGCCTGTTCGTAATTGATGTTATTTATATTAGAAGAGGGAGACTTTAAATCGGTATCCGTATCGGCGGCCTTCTCTTTTTCGAGGATGAATGAAATATCGTAATCATGATCCATCATCTCGGAAATGGTTACCTTAAAATAATTGCTGTACTTGTTGGAGATGTAGTTGAGGGCATGAGCCTGTCCGGTCGGAATCTGGATGTAGACAGTATCATCCTTTACATCATAAAACTGCAGGGGTTCAATCCAGGTATTATAGGAAATGTTGGTAAGATCATATTCCGTGTGGATTGTCTGCTTGATCATCTCCCAGTTTTCCCCAATAAAATGCATAAAAAGCCTCCTCATCTGTGACCGTCACTAAAGAAACCCCAAAAAAGGGTATAAAATCCCCTTTGAGATTTATTCTATTCTATAATAAACGAATTGTTCGAAAATGGCAAATGTTAATTACTCCACGGATCATGTCCACAAAAGCTGTGGATATCCCCAAACAGAGAGTAGTTGACGTGGATAATTATGAGGATTATGTGGATAAGTGGAATACACATATACACATTGTATTTTCTGGGGATTCTGTGGTTATGGTGGGGATAAATTCAGGGTTATCCACAAGTTTTCCACATTTTGTGGATAATGTTATGTAAATCTGTGGATCTGTGGATTCGAAAATCCACAGATGTTTATAAACTAGATCTTGTGGAAAAATAATTTTGCCGATAACAATATCTTGTATTGTGTAAAATAACGATTTTGAAACGATTTCTGTAGAAAAATTTTCCAGGTTCAAAAATCCTTTAAAATACAGGAAATTGCTTGACTTATCGAATTTCTGCCTATATAATGTCAATGATATTTTCCGATACATGTCATAAATATGCCTTATAGCAGATAAGGCCTGAAAGGGAGGTGTAGCTTTCATGAAGATGACATTTCAGCCTAAGAAAAGGCAGCGTTCCAAAGTACACGGCTTCAGAGCAAGAATGAGCAGTGCTGGCGGCAGAAAAGTATTAGCAGCCAGAAGAGCAAAAGGAAGAAAGAGATTATCCGCATAGGCCGCAGTTTTGTGGCCTATTTTCTCTATGGAGACAATTTCATGAGATTTACGCAGTCGTTGAGAAAGAACCGGCAGTTCCAGGAGGTTTACAAAAAAGGCGTTTCCCGCGCCAACAGGTATTTGGTCATGTATGTATTGGAGAATCATCAGGATGAAAACCTGCTCGGGATTTCCGTAAGTAAAAAAGTCGGCAACAGCGTGGTTCGGCATCGCGTGAAAAGGCTCGTAAAGGAAAGCTATCGATTACATGAGGATATATTTAATAGTGGTTTAAATATAGTAATCACAGCGCGGGCTTCTGCAGCATCCATTTCATTTGAACAGATGGAGAGCGCAGTATTACACCTTGGAAGGCTTCACCACATTATGAAAGAAGAAACCAAAACGGAATGTGAAGCCGATCAATCGAATTGAAAATGATGAAAACTATTCTGATCGCAATGATAAAATTCTACCGGCGGTATCTGTCTCCTTTAAAGACAACGAAATGTCCATATTTTCCGACCTGTTCGGAATACGGACTGGAAGCCGTAGAGAAATATGGCGCGTTAAAAGGCGGACTGCTTGCCGTCTGGAGGATTTTAAGGTGCAATCCTTTTTCCAAAGGAGGGTATGATCCGGTCCCGTAAACCGGAATCAAAAAGCAGGAGGAAATATCATTGAATGCTATTTTATTAACACAGTATGGCGGCTCTATCCTTGGACCGATTGCCAAAGTGCTCGGCTGGATCATGAACGGCATATTCTGGGTGCTGGACAAAATCGGGATTCCGAATATTGGTCTGGCAATTATTATTTTTACGATCGTTATTTATCTGCTTCTGATGCCGTTTACCATTAAACAGCAGAAGTTCTCAAAGCTCAGCGCGAAGATGAACCCGGAGCTGCAGGCGATTCAGAAACGCTACGAAGGCAAGAAAGATAACGATTCTATGATGGCGATGCAGCAGGAGACCAAGGCGGTTTATGCAAAGTACGGCGTATCTCCCACCGGCAGCTGTGTGCAGATGTTGATTCAGATGCCGATCCTGTTTGCGCTGTATCGTGTGTTTATGAACGTACCGGCTTATGTAAACCAGGTAAAGGAAGCATTTTTCCCGATGGTGGAAAAGCTTGCCAACACAGCCGGCAGTGCAGAATTTTTAAGCAACTCAGAGAACTTCTCCAATGCTGCAATGTATGCAAAGCAGTTTACCAACGAGGCATTTACATCCGGTAATGCAGAGTACATTCAGAACACTTTTATTGATGTTTTGTATAAAGCATCGACTTCAGAATGGAAAAATCTGGCGGATCACTTTCCGACGCTGGCGACAGAGATCACGGATACCATGCAGAAGATGGAGCATTATAACAATTTCCTTGGTCTGAACATGGGTAACTCTCCGTCCTATATGGTACATGAAGCGATCGCAGCAGGCGCATGGCTGATGGTTGTTGCAGGTCTGGCAATTCCGGTTCTGTCTGCTTTAACCCAGTGGCTGAACGTTAAGCTGATGCCCCAGGCTTCCGATGCATCTTCCAATAATGACAACAGCAGCATGGCAGCTTCCATGAAGATGATGAATAACGTAATGCCGATCATGTCTGCGGTATTCTGTTATACATTGCCTTCCGGTATGGGTCTTTACTGGATCGCTGGTTCTGTTGTAAGAAGTGTGCAGCAGGTGCTGATCAACAAGCACATCGATAAGATGGATATTGACGCGCAGATCAAGAAAAATCTTGAAAAACGAGATGCGAAGCTGCGTAAGCAGGGAATTGATCCTGCGAAGCTCAATAACTATGCAAGCATGAGCACGAGAAATGTAAAAACCAGTTCTGCACCGGCTGCCACAAAGGCAAAAGCTCCTTCCATGACACAGGAACAGAAGGAAGAAGCAATGCGTAAGGCAACGGAATATTATAACAAAAATGCGGCCAAGCCCGGAAGTCTTGCTTCCAAGGCAAATATGGTAAGGGATTACAACGAGAAGAATAATAAGTAAATAACAGGAGGGGTCAGCATGGATTTCCAAAGATTTTCGGCAAAAACAGTTGGCGATGCGGTAACAGCGGCCTGCCAGCATTTTTTAGTGACAAGCGACAAGCTGGAATATGAAATTCTGGAAGAGGGCTCTACCGGCTTCCTTGGATTCAATGCAAAACCGGCAGTCATTCAGGCAAGGGTAAGGGTTACCGTTGAGGATAAGGCGCTTCAGTTTTTGAATGATGTATTTGCAGCCATGAAGATGGATGTTGTGATGGATATCGCTTACGATGAAGTTGAAAAACATTTAGACATCGATTTAAAGGGCGATGAAATGGGAATCCTGATCGGTAAGAGAGGACAGACGCTGGACTCTTTACAGTATCTGGTATCTCTGGTAGTAAATAAGGATTCTGAAGACTATATCCGCGTAAAGGTGGATACAGAAGATTACCGCAAGAGAAGAAAAGAAACCCTTGAAAATCTGGCAAAGAATATTGCCTATAAGGTAAAGCGCAGCAGAAGACCTGTAGCGCTGGAGCCGATGAATCCTTATGAGAGAAGGATCATTCATTCCGCTCTTCAGAATGATAAATATGTTACAACCCACAGCGAAGGAGAAGAGCCTTACCGCCACGTTGTTGTAACGCTGAAGAAGAACGGTGAGAGATAAAGTATTTAGGAACCGGCGGTGTCAAAGCTGCCGGTTCTTTTTCATCGTATAGGAAACTTCGTTTCCATACGATAATAAACGCTCCGCGAGGATGCGCACTCGGCGCAGGGGTAGATGGTTGCTAAAGCAACCGCGCCTCGGCGCGAGAATGTGCCAAGGCACATTCTTTTTT
>NZ_JAOQJY010000031.1:0-16324 GCF_025567525.1 Gallintestinimicrobium propionicum
GGGCGTGTGAAAAAACGAGAAATCATTTTTTACACGCTCTTTTAGACTAAAAAATTATAAACGAAGTACTCTCTAAAAGCGCATTTCCCCCTTACCCCATAAATTTGTTGATTTTCAAATCTATGCAACTGATTTTATTTTCATCTGTTTGTTGTGGAATTTATAAAGATTGTGTCCCAGTGAAACAAGGTATACTTCAAGTTGAACGGATTTTATCCCTCTTCGCACAATCCGTTTATACCACCGGTCATTTTTTATAATACCAAAAGTACCTTCTGCCTGGATGGAACGGTTCATTCTAAGCAGCGCCCCCTGGATACTCTCAAGGTTTTGAATCACTTCCTGATGCATCTTTGTTAGTTCCTGATTGACACGCACGGTACGGTTTCCTTCTCCCTTTTTACATTTTTCCGCATAAGGACATCCACTGCAGTCTTCGCACTGATAGATTTCCTCTTCCCGTCCATACGCGTTTCCTTTTATTGCCTTACGGTACTGCAAATGAAATCCCTTTCCGTTAGGGCACCGCATTTTTCCATCTCCGTCGATCTTGAAATTAACTGCCCGGAATGGGTCTTCATGATAGTTTTTGTCAGTGGTTTCTTTCTTAAACATTGGGAATTTCATATATTTTTCCAGCCCATTCTGTTCACAGAAAATATAGTTATTATACGAGCCGTAACCGGCATCCGCTACCGGATATTTGGGGTAGAATCCATAAATATCATGGAACTTATTCATGAGGGGGATGAAACAGTCCATATCTGAACGGTATTGGTTCACATCAACAACCGCTATATACTCATCCGCCACACCGACCTGGACATTATACGCCGGGAGCAGCTGGTCATTTCCCATATAGTCCTTTTTGATTCGCATGAAAGTAGCAGAATGATCAGTCTTGGAATAGCTATTGCGTCCATCTCCACAGATTTGGATCTTTTCTACATATTCATTCAGCTTTGACAGATATTCCTTAAGTTTTTCATAATGGCGCTGCTGGACTGACTTTCGATGTCCTTTACCAGCGACAAACGTTGTTTCATTCAAATGCCAGATTTCTACGTATTTCGATGCGGCTTCCTTTAGGTATTCTGGCGAGTATTCCGTATTAATACGGAACTTTATCCCCGTGTATTGAAGCTCAAGATTAATTTCCTGAAACAGGGAAGTGATCTTCTCAAACAGGCGGTATCTGGATTTTTCAGTCGCCTTCTTCCATACCCAGGAATACTTGTTTGCGTTGGCTTCAAACTTAGAACCGTCAATATATAAATGTTGCAGGTCCGTATGTTCTTTCTCAAAAATTTTTTGATTGATATCACAGAATAGTTTCTCAATAGAATCGCTGAGTATCTCATTGATAAAATATCCAAAAGTCCGATAGGATGGGACTTCATGATCCATCAGATACATGAACCTTAGATTCACTTTGCAGCTGTCTTCCAGCTCACGAAGAGAGACATATCCATTTGTCATAAATCCGAACAGGATTGTTTTCAGCATACTGACCGGGTTATACCGAAGTCTTCCCACCTCATGTTTCGGGATTTCCTTCAGGTATTTCTCCAAATCGATTTCTCCCATAAATCGATCAAATGTCAGCACCGGATCACAAATGTCCAGATAATCTTGAATTAGTATTGGCAAAACTGCCTGTTTTGGGTTAGAATAAGTACGTGTTATTTTTTTCATTGCAGATTAATTTTAACACAAAAAGAAGGACCTTGGAGTCATTATGAATCCTTGGTCCTTTTTTTTATAGGCTATATTTTTTCACAGCCCCATTGCTTGCCAATATTATCAGAAATGTATGGCCGTATGCGGCAACGCTACCTGAAAGAACACCGGCCCAGCCTTTACAGCAGCTTGATTTTGAGCGAAAAGCTGTACCCGCACCTGTTGGAGATTGACCGGGCGGCGCATGAACGAATGGACGCCATGCTGCCTCGTATGATGGGGGCGGCAGGCGTCACCGAGGAACTGAAAGCCCGTGACCCCATGCGCTGGGTGGGGCTGATGAACACGCTGAAAGTGCAGGTGGAGGAAACTATTTTTCAAGAGTTGATATTTCAATAATCATGTGAGCGCCAGAGTTCCCCCTGGCGCTCATTTTACTTTCGCTGTGCGTTTTTTCTGTACTCTAATGGCAACAATCCCGTGCTTTTTCGGAATAATTCTGCAAATCGGCTTGAAGTGGAATAGCCTACTGTTTGGGCAACTTGCCCGACTGTCAGCTCTGTATATGCCAGCAGATATTCTGCTTGGCTCATGCGCCGCTGTTGAACATATTCCGTGATGGTGCAGTCGTAGTATTTCTTAAAACAGCTTTTGAGCTTTGTTGTTCCCATGCAGGCAATCTGTGTTAGCCGTTCCAGAGGAATATCAAAAGCATAGTGATCGCTAAGATAAGCGGCAACTATTTGGAGATTTTCAATATCCTGTTGAGAGAGCTTATGGGCTGGTTTATCAGGATGTTTCTTCTGATATTCCACCACCATTGAAACAGCTTCTGCGACTTTACCCTCATAAAAAAGTTTTGCGGCAATCCCTTCCCCGCGATAGTCTTTGATTTCTGTGAGTAACCGTGACATTTCTGGAAAGTCGGAAGTTTGGTCGATCTTCCGAAATGCATCCACAGGATTGATCTGTGCCTCTGGGTACAGTTTTTTCAGGTAGTCCTCATAATATGCCGGTGCAATCTCAATCCCAACCGAACGGATTGGAATATTTTTATGTATCAAAGCCTTGTATGGAGCGTAGCCTCCAATAAATGTTTTGATACAACCGGCAGACAGCCTACGGTATGGAGATAATTCCTCCCCGGAAATAGAGTCATACCGAGTGATACTCAGACATTCCGGCAGGGAACATTCCAACATGAAATCTTCGTGGAAGGAAAAGTTGTGGATTTTAATATCATATAGGTCTTTCTGTCCATAAGTCCAGTAGGAGCCTTCTCCAACTTCGGGAGAAAGTTTCCAGCAGTCACCTAATGCCCCATATTGCTGGTTGTCTGGGTCATGGATAAAACCGTGTTCAATCAGCAACGGTGTATAAAACTGGTCAATAATTTCAGACATGAAAACAGACCGCCTCCTTTTTGCAACGATTAGACGAACTTTTGAAAGGAACAGACGAACATCGCCGGGACCTATTGAATGTTGTTCGATAAATGCGTATTGTATTAGACAGTGGTTAGAACTATCTAACCGAAGAATATCACAAACCACTTGTCGAGTCAAGACAATGAAAGGTAGGAGGTCAAAATGAGTAATCAAGTAAATTCTATGAACAAAGGTCTGACAGTGAAAGACCTTGTAACAACAGGTATTTTTACTGCACTGTTATTTGTTTTTGTATTGGTGGGCGGTGTCTTTTTTGCAACGAATCCTGTACTTACTTTTTTCATGCCAGCAGGAGGTGGGCTGCTTGCTGGCCCCATTTATCTTTTGCTGATTGCAAAAGTACATAAGCGTTGGAGCCTTTCTATAATGGGCGTTATCATGGGTATTATTTGGTTCGTGACCGGTATGCACTGGGCTTTTGCATTGGGCTATCTGATTATGGCGATTGTCGCGGACTTTGTTGCTGGTGCAGGGCAATACAAAAGCAAGAAACTCAACAGTCTGTCTTACATCCTGTTTTCCCTCGGCGGTACTGGATCGTATATCGTTTTCTTTGCTGACCCCAACGGCTGGGCGCAGACAATGCTGGGTAATGGAACCGAACAGAGCTACATCGACACCATGCAGGCAACCGCTAACACCGGCATTCTGATTGCCATGTTTGCCGCTGCTATTATTACATCTGCGATCAGCGCCTTTGTAGGCTGCAAAATGCTGAAAAAGCAGTTTGAAAAAGCAGGTATTACAGCATGAGCGGTAAACGCCACAAGAAAGGGCTTTGGCTCGACCCACGGGCCAAGCTCTTTCTTATTCTTATGTGTGTTTTATCGTCCATGTTTGCTCCTTCACTTGCATATCAATTTGTCCTTGTTATGCTGATTGCGGTATTGGGGGCTTTCTTTGGAAAGTGGAAATATGTCATTAAGGCTGTATGCTTTTATGCGGTCATCTGTGCCCTGACAGTTTGGATCATGGCAGAAATGACAGGCACGCTGCGGACAATGTTTATTGCCTTTTTAGGATTGTTTCATAAGGTATATGCGTGCGGAACCTTGGCCGGGATTGTTCTGACTACTACAAAAGTCAATGAGTTCCTGTCTGCTATGAACCGTGTCCACGCACCCAAAAAGTTAGTAATTCCTATGGCAGTTATGCTACGGTACATTCCAACTATTCAAGAGGACTGGCGCTATATCAAGGACGCTATGCGGATGAGAGATGTTTCACCTTCTCTGGCGAGCTTTTTAGCACATCCGGGCATGACAGTTGAGTGTATTTATGTGCCTTTGTTGATGGCAGCTTCAAAAGCAGCGGATGATCTTTCTGTTGCTTCTGTCACCCGTGGAATTGAAAATCCCAATCCACGCACCTGCCTTGTCCAGATAAAATGCGGAGCTGCCGATTGGGGCGTCATGACCGTTGCCGTAGCTTATCTGATTTTTGAATTATGTGTGCGGGGAGGTGTGATCGGTTGATTGAGTTTGAAAATGTATCGTTTTCCTATACAGGACAGGAACATGGCGGGCTGCATGACATCAATTTGAAAATTTCGGACGGAGAATGTGTCCTGTTCTGTGGCCGCAGTGGGTGCGGAAAGACAACGATCACACGGCTGGTGAACGGCTTAATTCCTCAATTTTATCAAGGGGAACTTCATGGCCGTGTGCTGGTAGATGGTCAGGAAATCAGCAATATCCCTATGTATCAGATTGCCGCTAAGGTCGGCTCCGTTTTCCAAAATCCACGGACACAGTTTTTCAATGTGGACACAGACAGCGAGATCGCCTTTGGCATTGAGAACGAGGCTCGTCCTCCACAAGAGCTGATAGAGCGAGTGGAACAGACAGCCGACGATCTGCGTATTCAAAAGCTGCGGAACCGGAATATTTTTGAGTTGTCCGGCGGTGAAAAGCAGAAAATCGCCTTCGCTTCTGTTTATGCCATGAACCCACAGATTTATTTGCTGGATGAACCGTCCTCCAATTTGGATATGACTTCCATTCAGGAGTTGAGAGAGCATTTGCGGCTGATAAAAAAGCAGGGCAAAACGGTTTTGATAGCAGAACACCGGCTGTACTACCTGATGGAACTGGCCGACCGAATTGTTTATCTGGAAAAAGGAGAAATCAAAGGGATTTATACCCCGGAAGAATTTCGACAGCTGTCGGAACAGGAGCGTGAACGCATGGGCCTGCGGGCAGTTGATCTTCGGGCGGTGTTCCCACCTAAACCCCACTCGATTGCCCCTATCCCGGTATTAGAGCTACGGAATGTGACGCTCCGTTACAAGAAGCGAACCATTTTGCATGATATTGGCTTATCCGCAGGAAAGGGTGAAGTGATTGGCGTGGTCGGCCACAATGGAGCCGGAAAGACTACATTTTCTCGCGCTCTCTGTGGGCTTCACAAAGACTGCGATGGACAATTTTTGTGGGAAAGCAAGCCGATTGAGTGTAAGGAAAGGCTGCAACGCTCTTATATGGTCATGCAGGATGTGAACTATGAGCTTTTCGCTGACAGCGTAGAAGCAGAATGTTCCTTTGGCATCCGAAATCCAGACCAAACGCTGGTAAATGCAACTTTGGAAGAACTGGGACTTTCCCCATATCGAGAACAACATCCAAACACGCTTTCCGGCGGTCAAAAGCAACGAGTAGCTGTAGCTGTCAGCATGATTTGTGGGAAAGACTTGCTTGTATTTGATGAACCGACCAGCGGCCTTGACTTTGACAGTATGACGCAGGTTGCAGGATTGATCCGGCGATTATCCAATATGGGAAAAGTCATTTTCATTGTCACCCACGATTTTGAATTTGTCTGCCGTACCTGCTCACGTGTCCTGCATTTTGACGAGGGAGAAATGCCCGATGATGTACCAGTTACAATGGATGCCCTCCCGAAATTGAGAGAGCTGTTCTCTGTTTCAGATGGAAAGGAGAGGTAGTCTATGAAGCAGAAAAAAGAAAACAGAGTAGCACTGCTGCTCCATTGGGCCGGAGGCCAGAAAATCTGGCTGTTCCTGGCAATCCTGCTGTCCATGTGCAGTGGGCTTTGCATTATTGTTCCGTATATTGGGATTTACAGGCTGATGGATGCCACATTTAACAATGCCTGCACAAAAGAACTTGTGGTACAGACTGTGGCAATGATTGCCGCCGCTGTTACCCTGCGTTTTGCATTATTCGGCTGTTCCGGCGTGGCAGCCCATAAAGGCGCATACGGCGCACTGTTCAAAGTGCGCTGCATGGTTGCGGAACACATGGCCAGAGCGCCTTTGGGGGCCTTGAATGAACGGCGCACCGGGGATATAAAAACGATTCTGAATGAAGATATTGAAAAGCTGGAGTTGTTCCTGGCCCATAACCTTCCTGACCTTGTGTGCTATCTGGTTGGGCCGGTAGTCATCTTTATTTACCTGATGACCGTCAATATTCCTCTGGCATTGATTTCCCTGGTTCCGCTGATCCTTGCTGTTGTTGTAATGGGGATGATGTTCCGCAACACGGATGACCTGATGGAACGGGCCAATCGCTCCATTACCACACTGAACTCGGTTATGATTGAGTACATCAGCGGTATGAAATTGATTAAAGCCTATAACATGGGGAGCAAATCGTTTCAAAAGTTTTCAGACGCTATCCAGGAAGAAAACGCCATGTGGAATGAAACTTCCCGGCGCATGGGGCCACCTTATGCGGCATTTGTTGTTATCATCGAATGTGGGATGTTGCTGATGGTTCCAATCGGCGGAATGTTTTTCCTCAAAGGCTCACTGGCGGCCAGCGCATTTTTGCTGTTCGTCTATGTAGGTTCCATGTATCTGACGGAAATACGCCCCCTACAGGAACTGGGGACTAATTTTGCCAATGTGCTGAACGCTGTTACTAAGACCAAAGAGATATTGGATATTCCAATTTATGAGGGTGGAGCGGACTTTCCCCAAAATCACGATATTGAACTTCGGAATGTTCGGTTTTCCTATGATGGCAAGACCGATGTACTGCAAGGCGTTAATCTCAAAATTAAAGATGGTGAACGCATGGCCCTTGTGGGACAGTCTGGTGCCGGTAAAAGTACCGTGATTGAGCTGATTTCTCGGTTCTATGATGTGCAGGAGGGCGAAGTGCTGATTGGCGGGAAAAATGTAAAGGAACTTAATTATGATACTATCCTAAAAAATGTCGCCATTGTGTTCCAAAAGACCTTCCTGACCCGTGACAGCGTTTTAGAAAATATCCGCATGGGCAGTAACGCCACTCTGGAAAAAGTACGGACCGCCGCAAAAGAGGCGCAGATTGATGATTTCATCATGTCTTTGCCGGATGGATATGACACGAAGGTGGGCAGCTTCGGCTCTCGCTTCTCCGGCGGTGAAAAACAGCGGATTGCCATTGCCCGCGCTATCCTGAAGAATGCCCCCATTTTGATCTTAGACGAGGCCACAAGCGCCTCTGACCCGGAAAATCAGATGGAGATTGACAAAGCCATTCAAAATCTCTGTAAGGGAAAGACTGTCATTGTGGTAGCCCATCGTTTGAGCGCGTTGAAGATGTGCGAGCGTGTAGCAGTGGTTGAAAATCACACAATTACCTGTGTCGGAACCCATGAGGAAGTCCGAAAGAACAATGCTTACTATCGGAAGGCGTGGGAGGACTACGAAACAGCCCGGAATATTACTTATCAGTTGGAGGGAGGCGAGCAGCATGAGTGAGCATGATGTATTGAAAAAGAACCGCAATTTTTATATTGGCGTTGGCGGGACTGTTCTGGAAGGGCTTCTCTCCGGCAGCCTGTTTATGCTGCTTTACTCTGTCATGCAGTTTTTGTGGTCGGGACAATTTGACATGAACCGTGTCCTGGTTCTGACCTGTGTGATCGCGGTGGTTTTTCTTCTTCGTATCTTGATTTACAGCTATGGCTATACCAAAGCGCAGATCGGCGGTGCAGAGGTCAGCAAGAATACCCGCCTCTTTATGGGCGACCATTTGAAGCGTATCCCGCTTTCCCGGTTTACCCAGGGACAGACCGGCGATTATATCAATACCATCACAAGCGATGTAAACAACTATGAAAAAATCCTGACCCATAAAATCGGTGATATGGCAAAGAGTTTTGCACTTTCGCTCATGCTGATTATTTTTGTGATGACCATTTATGTGCCTGCCGGAATTATTCTGCTGATTGCCGACTTGCTTTTGATCCCTGGACTGTGGCTTTCCTTCCGTATGGTTCGGAAGTATGGTAAAGAAAAGAATGATATTTGTGCAGAGAATGTCAGCAGCATTGTGGAGTATGTGTCTGGTATTCAAACTTTCCGGGCCTATGGCGTAGGTGGTTTGAAGAATAAAACCGTTATCAACGCTATGCGGGAGTTCTGTCGGATCAGCTTTGTGTACGAATCAAAAGTGCTTCCTATTGGTGCGGTCTTTGGTATTTTGAGTTGGCTGTCCTGCCCGCTGGTTATCTTGATGGCCTATGCACCCTGGGTCGCAGGGACACTGAACACGGTGGACTACCTTTTGATTTGTATGCTGCCCCTGTTCTGTGCAAAGCTGGCAAACTCTATTTTTGTAGACCTGACAAGTTATAAAAACCTGATGATCTCCAAAAACAAAATCCTGGGTGTAATGAACGAGCCGGAGGAAACTGGCAGTATGGAGCCGCTTCAGATAGCTACCCATGAGATTACCTTCGATAGTGTGGACTTTTCCTATGTGCCCGGAGAGCCGGTGCTGAAACACGCCACCTTTACAGTGCCAGACCAGAAGCTCACGGCCATTGTCGGGGACTCCGGTTCCGGCAAATCTACCATTCTGAATTTGATTGCAAAATATTACGAGGCAACAGGCGGAACAATTTCCATTGGTGGTAAACCTATAAACCATATAGCTGCCGAGCGTGTACTGGAACAAATCTCTATGGTAGATCAGGATGTATTTCTCTTTGATGATACCATTCGTGAGAATATCCGGCACGCCCGCCCCGAAGCCACGGATGAGGAAATCGAAGCCGCCTGCCGGGAGGCCAACTGTGGCGGCTTCATCCGCAAGATGGAAAAGGGCTACGATACGCCGACTGGCGAAAACGGAAACCTTCTTTCTGGCGGTGAGCGTCAGCGAATTTCAATCGCCCGCGCTATCCTGAAAAACAGCCCAATCCTGCTTTTGGATGAGGCAACAGCGTCCCTTGACATCGAGAACGAGCTGGCAGTAAAGCAGGCCATCGCCAATCTGCTGAAAGAGAAAAAGACTGTGGTAATGATTGCTCATACCCTTTCCATCGTCAAAAATGCAGATCAAATCCTTGTGGTATCTGGCGGAAAGATTGCTGAAGCCGGTACTCACGATGAATTGCTGGCTAAAGGCGGAAAGTATGCGGCCATGTGGAACGCCGAACAGAAATTATCTGCATAAGGGAGGTCTTAATGAAACTTCATGCGTCCGGGGAGGACTATCTGGAAACCATTCTTGTTCTTCAAAAGAAACTCGGTATGGTACGCTCCGTAGATGTGGCCCGGCACATGGAGGTGTCAAAGCCCAGTGTGTGCCATGCAGTGGCTACCTTGCGAGACGGCGGCTTTCTCACGATGGACAGCGACTATTTCCTGCACCTGACCGATGTAGGCCGGGCAGTTGCCGAAAAAATCTACGAGCGCCATTGCTTTTTCACTGAGCAGCTTATCGTAGCGGGCGTTGACCCTGAAACTGCGGAGGCCGACGCCTGCCGGATTGAACACATCATTAGCGACGAGAGCTTTTTGCGGCTGAAGGAGGCAGCTGCACAGGAGCAAGACTAAACTGAATATGCCAAGCGATCCTGCCCCGACAGACGGGGAAAGAAAAAAACCGTTGCAGGGCAGGTAGCTTCGTGCGCCCATAATGGATTTTCAGGGTACTGCGGCGGTTTTGAGTAACATCAAGGCCGCCGTTCCTTATGCCCTCGACAAAGGAGTGACGCCTATACGCTGACACGGCGGCTTTAGGAGGGAGCCGCCGTGAAGCAAAGACCGCTTCGACATAATTCGGCAGGGATTTACCTGCCAAAAAAAGCCTAACCGTCAACCGGCCTCCATCTGCTTATGAACAGGCACTATCGTGGCTGGTCCATAAGCGTCATAAGTCCTTTTTTAGCAGCGCCAGCCGCCGTTCTTCGGATGCTGGCGCTTTTGCTTGTCGTTTTTTCGGGAATTTCCTCGAAAGGTGTCGCTCACCGCCTTCATTTCGGTTCACCCGTCAACCCGTGAATCGAAATGGAGGTACATAATGCAGAAAATCAATCTTCGGGAACTGTATCCCGATGTGTATAAAACCGATGTCTTTGTAGACGTGGCCGAGGAAGTTGTGGCCGCGATACGGGGCCAGGAGCAGGACGATGCCGCCTATGAACGCCGGAAGTTCCGGCACAAGGCTCACTACTCTCTGAACCGGGAGGATGGCATTGAAAACGATGCCCTCAACCGGCCACTCACCCCGGCGGAAGTCCTGGAGCAGAAGCTGCTGCGGGAGGAAGTGTATGCCGCGCTGATGCAGCTGACCGACATCCAGGCCCGGCGTATCTACGCCCGGTTTTACCTGGGCATGACGGTGGCCGAGATCGCCCGGATCGAGGGTGCTGACCGCCGCCGCGTGTGGGAGAGCATCCGGCGCGGACTGAAGAAGCTGGCGCGGTTGCTGGATACGGCCCAATAACCTGACCGCCGCATAGCGGCAAAAAGAGAGCCGGTGGAGGTTTTTATTCCTCCACCGGCTTACTTATTCTCTAAATGTTCATCTGGGTCAACCCCAGCCGTCTGCACCATCTCTTTTAGCTCATCAGTCAACGCACGGGTCGAGTTTAACAGCACTTTTCTGGCAGCCGGAGGGCACGAAAGGTAAAGCTGCCGCATATCGTTGGCGGCTTGCTCATCTTCAGGCAGATCGAGATTCATCAGGGAATCTAAAGATAAATTCAAGACTTTGCAAAAAGCGCGCAGAACCTCAAAAGAAGGATTCTTCACCCCTCTTTCGCAGCCTTGAACGTGCTTTAGAGAAACGTGGCTCAGATCTGCGAGTTCCTGCTGCGTCAATCCTTTTTCCTTACGCGCTTTTTGTATCCTTCGTCCCAGCTCTTTTATCAGTTCCATAGGCACTATCGTCTCCTTTATCATATTTTATCGTGCCCATTTCCTTGCAGGAAGAACCTCATAAAAGGCGTTTTTGAGTACGATAGTACCTATTTTGTTGTGCTTGTAAGGAGATGGCGCTGTCCGCAGCTTCTATGAAGGGACAAGGCAAAATATTTTTTCAAATAAATCGCAGTACAGACAGGACAAATCGCCTGTTTTTGTCATGGCTGTCAAGAAGGAGCTTTTCTTTCGCTGACCTTTGACAACTGAATACACGGCAGAACAGGTACATAACCCGCGCATGAGCGAGTGCAGGACGCCGCGAAGATGGAGCAGCCAGGAGGTGATGGACAAGCTGTTTCGGAGCGATCAACGTCTCTGTGACCCGGATGGTGGCACATCCGGCGCGATGAGGGCGCGGGGGCTTAAAGATACTTCCTCACGGCCCGCCAAAGACTTGGGGGGAACCCTGCGGCACACGATACGAACGATGCTGCGGAGTTATGACAGCCGCGCCAGCGGAGACCTGTTGTGTTCCTATCGTCAGGGGGCGTGGCAAATGTGACGAAAGCTGAGAAATATAAATAGGAAGCGTTTGCCGCTTTCTGTTCAAAATCAGATACCATGCGCTGGTGGTTTCGGCTGCCAGCGTATTCATGTGATTTTGAACAAACACGATGACAAACTTGACGGATTGGAGGAAATATGCTTTATGGAAAAACTTATTACGCGAAAAGAAGCAGCAGAAATTTTGGGTATCAGCATTGCAACGCTGGACGCGGCCCGTAACAATGGTCTTATTTCTTATGTGCAATATGTGCAGAATGGCTGTGTGTACTTTACCTCAGCGGGCCTTCAGGAGTATATCGCAAAATGCACCCACAGAGCAAAGCCAGCAGAAAAGAACGCAACTTATCGTAAACCTCGCAGAGCTGGAGTGTGAGCCGGTCCGTATCCTTGTCGAAATCATAATGGTCTGATAAAACATAGATACAGCGCTGGAGTATATTCTTAGGAGGTGGAGAAATTGGCAAATAGAAAAATAATGCTTCCTCAATATGGCACAGTTATGAAAAGAGGTGTCCTATATTATAGGACCAGAATCAAAGACGCGAATGGTAAGCTCGTAGCTATCTACGCAAAAACACCTGAAGAACTATACAACAAAGAAACGCTTGCGTTGGAACAGATTGAGAATGCCACTTTTCATCGGAAAACGCCCACAGTTGCAGAGTATTGTGAAAAGTGGCTGTTGATGCAGTCGGTTCATGTACGAGCTACTACTTTGACGGATTACACCTCAAAGGTTAGGCGGCATATTATAGCGGAATTGGGAGATAAACGGATGGGTGAGGTTAGCCTGGATGATATTCAGCTTGCCCTTGTTCCGGTTTCCAAAAAATCTGCATCGGTTTATAAATCTGTGGTAATCCTTTACAAATCTATCTTTCGCGCAGCGATGGAAAGTAGGATTATTGACCACAACCCAACGATTTATCTGACAACAAAAGGTGGCGGTGTTCCACAAGAGGATCGTCAGGCTTTGACAGATGAACAGGTGGAGCGCCTTTTGGATGCTATCCGAGATTTGCCGCCTTATGTCTTTGTCATGATTGGTTTATATGCAGGGCTACGCCGGGAAGAAATTCTTGCTCTGCAATGGGATTCAGTATATCTGGATACAGATACTCCATATCTGACGGTAAGACGGGCATGGCACACCGAACATAACAGACCTGTGATTTCGGATGAATTGAAAACCAAGGCTGCGGAGAGAAATATCCCCCTTCCTGTTTGCTTGGCTGAGTGTTTGAAAGCAGCAAAGGAAACTTCGACTTCGGAGTATGTGGTTTCAAACCGGGATGGCGAACCGCTGTCCTACACGCAGTTTAAGCGACTTTGGCAGTATATTGTTACGAGGACGGTCAAGGAGCGGAGCTATTATCGGTATGAAGATGGAAAAAGAGTAAAGCATACTGTCACACCTGTCTTGGGAGAAAAGGCTGCTCATAACGGAAAAGTGGTTTACAGTCTGGACTTTGAAGTAACACCCCATCAGCTGCGGCATACTTACATTACCAATCTCATTCATGCATCGGTAGATCCCAAAACGGTTCAATACCTGGCAGGCCATGAAAGCAGCAAGATTACCATGGACATTTATGCAAAGGTTAAGTACAACAGACCAGATAAGCTGGTCAGATCAATGAACTGTGCGTTTGCAAGCTGGGATGCAGCACAGTAATAACAAATAGGAAATGAAGCAGGAGCGAGGCAAGGATGTCTCGCTCTTTGTTTTACCTCAGCCGTATCTTTGATTAAATCGAGGCTTTCTGATAAAAAGAGAGTGTAGATACGGAGACTACACATTATCAAGAAAGGACGATCAAAGATGGCAAAAAAGAAAACACAGATCCCGAAGTACGGGACCATTACATTGAAAGGAATCCAGTATTACAGAACCAGGATTACGGATGCAGATGGCAAAGAGTTGAGTTTGTATGCCGCAACTTGTGAAGAATTGTATGAGAAGCAGTTAGAGGCCCGGAAGCAGGTGGAAGAAATTATCTTTCACCGGCAGCACCCGACAGTAGCCGAGTATGGAGAGAAGTGGCTGCTGATGCAGTCGGCAAAGGTGTCTGCGTCTACACTCAGAGGTTATACGAGGGATATGACAAACTATATCATAAAACCTCTGGGAGAGATGTATATGGAAGAAGTGACCGCTGACGATATTCGGCTGGCGCTTGTTCCATTGTCAAAGAAATCGGAAGGCTTATACAATAAGGTCAATATGCTACTCAAGTGCATTTTTTATGCGGCAGAGAGAAACCAAATTCTTGAACACAATCCCTGTGCGGGAATATCCGGTAAAGGCGGAAAACCGACAAAAAAGAAGGAGGCATTGACAGATCAGCAGGTAGCCGTGCTTCTGGATACAGTCAAGGGACTTCCTCCATATTTGTTTATTATGCTCGGTTTGTATTCCGGTCTGCGTCGGGAAGAAATTCTTGCACTGCAATGGGATTGTGTATTTCTGGACGAGGATACACCTTATCTATCGGTGAGGCGGGCATGGCGTACAGAGCATAACAGACCCGTGATTTCTACGGTGCTAAAGACTCCGGCGGCAAAAAGGGATATTCCGATACCGAAGTGTTTGGTGGATTGTCTGAGAGAAACGAAAGAAAATTCCATATCAGATTATGTGATTGCTGACAGCAAAGGGGAGCCGCTGGCTGCTTCGCAGTTTCAAAGAGTGTGGCAATATGTCGTTGTCCGCTCCACTAAGCCCCGGAACTATTATAAGTATGTGAATGGGCAGAGCATCAAATACACGGTTACCCCAACGCTGGGCATGACCCAGAAAAATCAACCCAAAATCAGATATACGCTGGACTTTGATGTAACCCCGCATCAGCTGCGACACACTTACATTACCAATCTTCTCTATGCTGGTGTTGATCCAAAGACCGTCCAATACCTTGCCGGACACGAAAACAGCAAAACAACTATGGACATCTATGCAAAAGTGAAGTACAATAAACCAGAGGAGCTGTTTGGGGTAGTAAATGGTGCGTTTCATCAGGCTATTGCTGAATGAAAAAAGGCCGTTTTTTATGGTCCGCACACCGGATAACTGAGAGGCAGAAAGCCGGAAAAGCCCGGAGTATCAAGGGAAAACAGCTCAAAAACTCGCGCAGTACGGTCTCAAAGCAGCTCGTCGCGCTCCGCAGTTCAGCAAGCGATAATCTACAGCTTAATAATGCTAAAAAAGCCCGGAAATACGCCATTTTCCGGGCTTTTTCTATGCCTGAAATCGCCTGATTCCGATGGTGAAATTTGAGGAAATTTGACTTCAAATTACCCCATTTTGATGGGTTTACCATGGGTTTACGGCCTATTTTTGAGCCTAATGGGTGGGAAAATGGGTTTACAGAAGGCCATTTTGGAGGGGAAATTAGCCCCATATCCTTGACAGATTTTCGGCAAAAATCCGGCTGAAACGGAATGAAAAACAGTGTCAGGTTCGTTTGGCGAGTTCTGACGAATTCTGCAAAAATTTAATATCAGGTATCCTGTTACATAGAGCCTTGGCTCATTCTTTGAAAACGAGAATGGGTCGAGGCTCTATTTTTTTCGCCCGAAATCCGGCGAGACAAATTTGAGCAGGAGGTAACAGGTATGACGGATTTCAATCAGAAGACCCATGACACCGATGTGGGCAGTCATGGCGGACAGTCAAGGCAGATGATGGAGGTGTTTGAGAACCAGGAGTTTGGTTCGATCCGCGTGTTGCAAGAGGCGGGCAAGACCTTCTTCTGTGCAAGCGATGTGGCGAAAGCGTTGGGGTATGTGAATCCCTACGCCGCAGTGAAACGCCATTGCAGAGGCCCCCTAACGAAACGCGAGGGGGTCGTTCAGAAGGTGAATCAGTATGGAGATGCTGGAGAGCAGGTCGTTGAAATCTCCTTTATCACAGAAGGCGATGTTTACCGGCTGATCGTTCACAGCAAGCTGCCATCGGCAGAACGATTTGAACACTGGGTGTTTGATGAAGTTCTTCCTTCCATTCGCAAGCATGGTGTGTATATGAGCGATTCCATTTTGGATCAGGTGATTCAGCATCCGGAGGTCATCTACACCCTGGCACAGGAGCTTGTAGCCGAGAGGGAGCAGCTTGAGGGTATCCGCAAACAGCTGGATGCGGCACAGCCCAAGGCAGACTACTTCGACACCTTTGTAAATTCGGAGGACTGCACCTGCATCCGGAATTTCTGTAAGGAAATCGGAATCCCAGAGAAGACGGCAGTAGCTCTCTTACTGGATCACCGCTATCTGTACCGCAGTCCAAGCGGCTGGCTGATGCCTTTTGCAGACAAATCTGCAAGGGGCTATTTTATTGTCCGGGATTGCTACGGCAGAAGCGGAAAACTGGTGCAGCAGACGAGAGTGACCTGCAAGGGAAAGAATCATCTCTTCAAGTTGTTTAAGAAATGGGGTGTGATCGAATGACGCTTTTTACAGAGGGACGCCTTCAGGCGTTTGAACGCATGATGCAGGATACCGGCAAATACCATCGACGGGAGGA
>NZ_JAOQJY010000031.1:16574-34233 GCF_025567525.1 Gallintestinimicrobium propionicum
GGGGTGCTTACAGCTCTGAAAGAACTGGAACGTCTTGGATATCTGGAAAGGAACCAGCAGCGTGAGAGTAACGGTCGGATGGGCAGAGCGGAGTATGTGATCTATGAGATGCCAAGGAAAAAGCCGTGTTCGGAATCACCGTGTACGGAAAAGCCGTATGCGGTAAATCCGGATACGGACACACCGGTTACGGAAAATCCCGCGCAATTAAGTACTAATAGAACAAGTACTGAAACAATCAATAAAAGAGAGAAGAAGGAAATCCAACACCGGTATGGCTCATACGAAAATGTCCTTCTTTCTGACACGGAATACGGCAAGCTCCGGCAGGAGTTCCCAGGAGATTATCAGATTTATGAAGCGGAATCGGACGATGAACCTGTCTGATTAACGCAGCGTTGACCGGTGGGGCGGCTGAAAAGCCGTCCCCTTTACATAGCCAAATGGTTGGTGGGTGAACTATTTTGAGCTATGAAGCTATGGAATCTGTAGGCGATATCTGATAAAATAGAAAGTAAGAACAGCTCAACAACCCGGAATTTGTCTTGACCTTATAAATTTCCCCGCCTGATTTGCCCCGTTCATTGTCCAGATAGTGCATATAGCAGTGGTCACAGCCCTCACTGTATTTGCGGCAGCCATGCCAGGGATTCCAAATATCACTACTCATACCGATTCCTTTCCAGTTCGCAAATCAGACTGTGAGGCATTCTTCGTGGCCCACGTACCGCACCAATCCCATAGGCTTTCAGCTTCTCAAACGGGAGAAAAGACGGGTTGTACTGATCCAGCTTTTTCAATCTTATCACATGGTTCATATGTACGTTGCCATCATCATAATGGTAAGGAATATTGACTTCTGTAGCTTCGCACCGATATAGAACAGCGGAAACCGTATCATGGATGCACAGCTCATAGAGAATCTGTGTTTTCCACTTTCCCTGAAGCATCAGAAGCAGCGGCGTGACCGGGCTGTTGCCCAGATCGGTGACGATTCCCTTCTTGACATCGCGCAGATATTCCTCATATGTCATGATATGATCCATCTTGATTCCTCCTGTTTATAGCCTTGGTCAGTAGTTTGATACTATGTACGAACTTTCTGCGTACTTGCTTTCGTTTTCGGATACCGTACAATATTTATACAATGAATCGTCAAGAGAGGAGGCAACAAAGTGACTTCTTTAACCATAGAACAAAAAAGAGTGGACATATACCCAAGCGCAAAGCCGGGCAGCCCAGTTATCTATCTCAACACCTTTTCCAATGCCGTTAACAGTGTGTATAAAAACCTGATGGCGCTCGGCTGCCCAGATTTCTGTCTGGTGGCGGTCAGTGAGCTGAAATGGGATCATGACATGACACCGTGGTATATGGGGCCGATCTCTAAACACGATACGCCCTGCACCGGGGGTGCGGATGATTACCTGAAACTGCTTCTGGATGAAATTATGCCGGAAGCGGAAGCGCTCCTTCCCGGTGCGCCCGCCTGGCGGGGCCTCGCCGGTTACTCGCTGGCCGGGCTGTTCGCCCTCTACGCTCTCTACCAAACGGATGTGTTTGCCCGCGCAGCGAGTATGTCAGGTTCCTTCTGGTTTGAGGGCATCATGGAATATGTGTGCTCCCATGAGATGAAGCGCAAACCTGACTGTCTGTATTTTTCTCTCGGAGACAAGGAGAGCTCCACCGATAATCCGATTTTGAACGTTGTGCAGCAGAATACGCAGGAGATAGAAACACTGTGCCACGGGAAAGGCATCGAAACCACCTTCGTACTGAACAGTGGCAGCCACTATCAGGCGTGCAACAAGCGCACAGCGGCTGGCATTCACTGGATATTAAATAGATAAACCGACAAGGAGATAAAACGATGGATACGATTTATTCGCTTTTTCAGAAAGTAGTTAAAGAACATGAAAATGCCCCAGCTATCATTGAAAACGACCGCACCATGACTTTTGGAGAGCTGTCCAACATGGTGGATATGATCACGTGCAGCTTTCCGCAGGAAGTACACAGCATCGGCATCGTCATGCGTCACCGAACCGAGATGATTGCCTCGATTCTGGCGGTACTCAAATGCGGCGGCCGATATGTCCCAGCCGAGCCGGATTTTCCTACCGGGCGCATCCATGACATGATGACCGAGGCACAGGTGGATTTTGTGCTGACGGAACACGCCTTTGCGCCCAAACTGAGCAGTTTCCCCATCCGCTATACAGATTGTGAGATCTGCGGCGTGGAGACGCCCTCCTGGAAGCGCAATGCCATCGAAGACCCGGAACGCCCCGCCTATGTGCTATATACGTCAGGTACCACCGGGCGGCCCAAAGGTGTCTGTGTCACCAACCGCAATGTTTGCCATTATGTCCGTGCCTTTGCCAACGAGTTCCATCCCGGCCCCGGTGATGTCATGCTGCAATATTCCGTCTGTTCTTTTGACATCTTTGTGGAGGAAGTGTTCACCAGTCTGCTGAATGGTGCCGCTCTGGCCATCCCCGCTGACGAGGATAAGGCCGACATCCATGCGTTGATGGTTTTTGTGGAACGCCACCATGTGACTATGATCAGCGGCTTTCCGTATCTGCTGGCAGAAATGAACCACCTGTCTGTCATTCCGTCCTCTCTGCGGCTGCTTATCAGCGGCGGCGATGTGTTGCGGGGCGTTTATGTGGATCACCTGCTGAACAAAGCAGAGGTTTACAACACCTACGGCCCCTCCGAGACAACGGTCTGCGCCTCCTATTACCGTTGTAATAGTGGAACTGTGCTGGAGGACGGTACCTATCCCATCGGTCATCCTGTACTAGGTGCGCAAATCAGGATTCTGGATCAGTCTGGCAACGAGGTTGCCAAAGGGCAGACGGGTGAAATTTGCATTTATGGCGGCGGTGTATCTCTGGGCTACATTGGCGACCATGCCGAGGAAAACAGAGCTTTTGAGCGGCAGCCGGACGGTAGCACCATGTACCGCAGCGGCGATTTGGGCTATATCCTGCCGGATGGCAACATTGCATTCCTGCACCGCAAGGACGACCAGATCATGATTTACGGCAAGCGGGTGGAACTTGCCGAGGTGGAGTCCCGGCTCTATCGGTGCAAGGATGTGCAGCAGGCTATTGTCCGGGCTTTTACAGACGAGGATGGACTGTCCTATATGACCGCCTATGTGGTGCCTTCCGACAATAAGCTGAAAGTCTCGGAAGTAAAAAAAGAACTGTCTGAAAATCTGACTTCCTTTATGATCCCAGAGTTCTTTGTGAAGATGAAGCAGATTCCTTTGAATGTCAACGGTAAGCCGGATGTGTCGAAACTGCCGGTGGTAATGAAAGCGGGGGCATTATAATGGAGATTCAGATCCGGCAGGCCACGATCCAGGACCTGAATGTATTGATGCAATGGCGAATGGAAGTCTTGCATGAGGTATTCTCCATCCCCTCGGAGCGGTCTGTAACAGAGCTGGAATCGGAAAATCGCCGCTACTATCAAACAGAACTGCCGCAGGGCGGACATATTGCCTGCTTTGCCTACGTAGGGGAGGAAATCGTTGGCTGCGGCGGGATATGCCTCTATCATGAGATGCCCTCACCGGACAATCTAAACGGGAAATGTGCCTACCTGATGAACATTTATACCCGGCCGCAGTTTCGCGGACACGGCATAGGGAACAGAATCGTCAGGTGGCTTGTAGAGCAGGCTCGTCAGCGGCATATTTCAAAAATTTATCTTGAAACCTCAAACAAAGGCAGGCCGCTGTATCAAACAATCGGTTTTGCCGATATGAAGGATATGATGAAACTGTCCCGTGAAAAATAAGCAAAATCAAAGGAGCATACATACAATGGAGCCAATCATCTGAAACGTTGAAGTAAAAAGCGTCCTCACAAAATCCAATTTGCCTGTGAGTGATTATTCGGTCAATCCTTATGTGGGCTGTGGCCACGGCTGCAAATATTGCTACGCATCTTTTATGAAGCGTTTTACCAATCACCCGGAGCCCTGGGGAGAGTTCATAGACGTTAAATTTTGGCCGGAAATCAAACACCCGGAGCGGTATGCAGGGAAAGAACTGTTTCTCTGTTACGTGACCGACCCATATCAGCCGCTGGAGGAAACCGCCTGCCGCACCCGCGCCATTTTAGAGCAGATGCAGGGCAGCGGATGTAGCCTCAGTATTGCTACCAAGTCTGACCTGGTGCTGCGTGACCTTGACCTCATTAAAACATTCCCCAATGCGCGGGTATCCTGGTCGATCAAACACACTGGACGAAGATTTTCGCGCTGATATGGACAATGCAGTGAGCATTGAGCGGCGGCTGGCCGCTATGAAAGCATTCCATGATGCTGGTGTGCGCACCACCTGCTTTATCTCGCCGATTTTCCCCGGCCTCACCGACCTGCCCTCCATCATCCACCGGGCGAAGAATCAATGTAATTTGGTCTGGCTGGAAAACCTAAACTTGCGGGGCGGTTATAAGAAAACGATTTTTGACTATATAACGGAAAAACATCCAGACCTGCTGCCGCTGTACGATACCATTTACAATAAAAAAGAACGCAGCTACTGGTCAATGCTGGATGCGCAGATGCGGCAGTTTTGCCAAGAGGAAGGGCTACTGTATGTCCGGGATGATGATTCCATCAAACGCCCGTTCAACGATCCGCCTATCGTGGTCAATTATTTTTTCCACGAAGAGATTATCCCTCGGCCAAAATGCAGAAGAACAGGTAATCAAAACTATATAGTAACATGCAGAAAGCTAGAAGTTGTAGAGGTGAAGTCAATGAACACGCAAATCATCGCCATTGCCAACCAGAAAGGGTGCTATGTGCCAGTGGCACATGTTCAGCGCCGACCGGAGCGGGAGCGGAGAAGCGTTGGCAAGACAACGACCTGTGCCAACTCGGGAATCGGGCTGGCGCAAGCCGGAAAGAAAGTCCTGCTGATCGACGGAGACCCGCAAGGCAGCCTGACGATCAGCTTGGGCAATCCCCAGCCGGACAAGTTGCCCTTTACGCTGTCGGACGCTATGGGGCATATCCTGATGGATGAGCCGATTCATTCCGGCGAGGGTATCCTGCACCACCTGGAGGGGGTAGACTTGATTTTGGTGTTGACGATTTTTGTCTGGCTCTGCACGGGGCTGATCTACATATCCGGTCTGGTGCTTGGTCTGCTAAGCACGGTAATTGCTCTGCTTGGCGTGGCTGTGCTGATTACCTATTCCCCGCAGAATGGTGTGATTTTGCTGGTTATGGCATTTTTGATTAGCCCGATGGGGCTGCCGCTGGCTGCGATCTGGCTGCTGGGCAAGGTACAGAGTTTGAAATTTGCAATCCAGGATTGGGTGTATGGGTAAATGATGTGAATATAATTTAGAATGAAAAGTAGCAGGACAATGGGAGATGAGACCCAATGCCCTGTTTCTCTGTTTATTCGGAACGAACTGTAATATATTTTTGTTTTCGACTGTTTGGCTTATCTGGAATAGTCATTTTAAGCTGGCCACTTGCCAGTAGAGGATTCAAATATTTTCTTGTAAAATAAGTGAGATTTCGATAACCAATAAACGAGCAAATTTCTTGTTTGCTTTTTTCTGTTATACAAAAATCCAAGACTGCGTGTAGGATGTCCTGTGATTTATCTTGATCACTAACTTGATCACAATCTTGGTCACTGGCTAAGTCTTTCTGACTAAGATAGTAATTCACATTTTTCAAAATGACTCTGAAATCTGTCGCTGTTGAGGAAAATTCGGGCTTATATGCCTCTGTGTATCCAGGCAGCTTTTCGGTTTCACTGACGATTTTGCGCAGGCCACTTCCACGGCGTTCCATGTACTTCATGCGGTGGAACAGGTCAGCAATCACAGGGTTTCGTCGTATCGAACGAATACTGTAAATATCGTATTCCTGAATTGAGCCGCCGCCAAACATACCGCCCGGAGATGTGATTTCCACCCGATCATCAAACATATCAATATGGATTTCGCTGCCAAGCACAATATAATCACGATGGATAAGCGCATTGACAAGAGCCTCTGTCACAGCTCGTTCAGCATAATCCGGCTTGTCTACACGATACTGTGCCTCTTTGACAAAACGGACTTTGGAATTATTGCGAATAAATTCACTGCCACTTTTCAGTAGATAAATCAGATTCCCTTCGTATTCTTTATCGTCCAATGCATCATCAAAGATAGAGCCTTTTTCCAAGCCATTCCACCGGGTACAGAACATACGGGAGTTATAGACTGTGTGCTGATCGGTCATGAGCTTTCCGGCATTGGTCAAGACCCCATTTTTGTCAGCCAAACCGAAGGAGACATAATCGGATGGCTCAAAGCGGAGACCAGTCCGTTCCAGATAGGTTGCTTCCAGAAGTGTAAAGCTGTAATCCTTTTTTACCGCATCTGTTGTTAGGGTATCAAAGGACTGATTGGTTCCCTTTAAGATCAGTTCATTCACAATGTAATCCGGGGCAATTACGCTTTCATTTCCAACACGGATATATGCTTCCATCACTCCGTCTGCCTTGTAATAATATGGGGTGCTGCGGCCGGGAGAAACCTCCAGAGCCAATAGGTTTTTACCATCTTCCTGCAATGGCTTTAAGATAAACTGAGGTAATGGTGTGATTCGTTCTTTGATTAAGCGGCTGATCGCCTCAGCATCCTTTTGAACATCAGACAAGCCGATAGGCTTCCGGTCATCAGAGACCCCGAAAAACAGAGTGCCGCCGATTCCATTGGAAAAGGCACTGACACTTTTTAACCAGCTTTTTGGCTTTTTTATTTCGAGAGCAACTTTGAAATCACATTCTGTTGCTTCAGCAATGAGCTGTTCTATCATAAAAATCCCTCCTTTGAGGTTGTAGAAAGTTCTTTTTTATTATACCCAGCGGAGAAAGTTATTGCAACGATAGAAACAAAGAGTTCAGCGAAAACAAAAATATTTATGAGAGGAGGTCCTTCTATTATGGCAACTACAAGAATCATGCCGCTTCATGTTGGCAAGGGTCGCACAGAAAGCCGGGCAATCAGTGACATCATCGACTATGTGGAAAACCCAAAGAAAACAGATAACGGCAAGCTCATTACCGGCTATGCGTGTGACAGCCGGACCGCCGATGCAGAGTTTCTTCTGGCAAAGCGGCAGTACATTGCCGCCACCGGACGAGTGCGCGGCGCGGATGATGTGATTGCTTACCATGTGCGCCAGTCATTCAAACCCGGTGAAATCACGCCGGAGGAAGCAAACCGCCTGGGCGTGGAATTTGCCAAGCGGTTTACCAAGGGCAATCACGCCTTTGTGGTCTGCACCCACATAGACAAATCGCACGTTCATAATCACATCATCTGGTCGGCGGTCAATGCAGATTGTGACCGAAAATTCCGCAACTTTTGGGGCAGCACCAGAGCCGTCCGGCGCTTGAGCGATACCATCTGTATCGAGAACGGATTGTCCATTGTGGAGGACCCAAAACCCCACGGAAAAAGCTACAACAAGTGGCTGGGCGAACAGGCCAAGCCCTCCCATCGGGAACAGCTGCGTGTGATGATTGACAACGCATTATCACAAAGTCCTGCTGACTTTGAAGAACTGCTGAAGCTGTTGCAAGAGTATGGTTGTGAAGTCTCAAAGCGCGGAAAATCGTATCGACTGAAGCTCTCTGGTTGGGAGAAAGCCGCCCGCATGGATAGTCTGGGCGAAGGATATGGATTGGAAGATTTGCGGGCAGTTCTCTTAGGGAAGAAAGCACATACCCCGCGAAAGAAAACCGTCACACAGGCAGAGCCGCCGAAGGTCAATCTGCTGGTGGACATTCAGGCAAAATTGCAGGCTGGAAAAGGTGCTGGCTATGCTCGATGGGCTAAAGTTTTTAATCTGAAACAAATGGCGCAGACCATGAATTACCTGTCAGAGAACAATCTGCTGGAGTATGCGGTTTTGGAAGAAAAGGCTGCGGCTGCCACGGCACATCACAATGATCTTTCGGCGCAGATCAAAGCGGCTGAAAAGCGCATGGCAGAGATCGCTGTTCTGCGTACTCACATCGTAAATTATGCCAAGACCCGTGAGGTCTATGTGGCATACCGCAAGGCGGGTTACTCTAAGAAATTCCGGGAAGAACATGAGGAAGAAATTCTGCTCCATCAGGCTGCTAAGAATGCCTTTGATGAGATGGGCGTCAAGAAGCTTCCCCAGGTCAAAGAGTTGCAGACGGAGTACGCGAAATTGCTGGAAGAAAAGAAAAAGACCTATGCCGAGTACCGGCGTTCCCGTGAGGAAATGCGGGAGCTTTTAACGGCAAAGGCAAATGTAGATCGAGTGCTGAAAATGGAGGTAGAACAGGATGTTGAAAAAGAAAAAGACCACGGCCAGCGGTAAGCTGGTCCTGGTCAAAAGCGTTCGCAGAACGCGCAGCCACAGAATGAAATTCTGTGTTCAAAGGGGCTTGGGGGCGCTGCCCTCAACAAGCAAGCGGAGAGGAAAATCACGGAGGGATTTTCTTCTCTGCGGGCCTGTGTGTATTAACACAGGCATTGCTTGCCGGTATTATCCCTGAATCAGAATAATTTCGGAATAACCACCGTTCTAACTATCCCACATGATGGAGGCGGCGGGCGTTACCGAGGAACTGAAAGCCCGTGACCACATGCGCTGGGTGGGGTTGATGAACACGCTGAAGGCGTAAGCGGAGGAAATAATTTTTCAAGAGTTGATTGCCGCATGAGATTTTAGGCATAAGAAAGGCCGGGATTTTGCTGACAAGTGGCAAATCCCGGCTTTGTTCTTATCGGTTTTCCAAATTCTTTGACCGCCGGTATTCCAGCGGAGAAAGACCAAACTGCTTTTTGAACACGGCTGCAAATTTTCCTTGATTAGAGTAGCCGACCTGTTCGGATATTTCGGCAATCGGACGCTTTGTGTCCGAAAGAAGTCTTGCGGCTTCGTTCATGCGGATTTCCCGCAGCCAAGTGGATATATTCTGTCCATATACGCCTCGAAAATAATTTTTCAGGCTGGTTTCACTGACCGAAAAGCGTTCTGCAACCTGCCGTACAGGAATGTGCTGGCGAAGATCATCGGAAAGGATTTGTGCTGCCCTTTTTGCAATTTCAACCTGTGTTTCCGTGTAGAAGCCGCAGGTTTTCGGAGGCCGGATTTCCATGTTAAGAAGCCGGTGGAGAAGTTCAAGAGTATAGATTTGCAAATGGAAGGCAGAGGGTCTTTCGGATAGCCGCCAGAGTTTTTGAAATATATTTTCCAGCTCGCTGTCCGCTTCGTTGATATATGTTTTATGGTTGCCACAATAACTTTTTTCCAGCGTAGGGAGGTCAAGTGAAAAAGATTTCAAAAGTTCACCGCAGGACTGTAAAAGAAGTGACAGGTCAAAATATATTTTTATCCCCTGATACTGCTTCGTAGGAAAGATATATTCTTTCTGTGCGGTCTGTTCACTGACACAAAAATCATTTTCCTTCAGGTAAATGTAGGAGCCGTCATCCAGAAGCAATTCACTTCTGCCTGAAACGCAATAGTTAATCAGCAAAGGCTTTAGATTTGAATTTTCATCCGACTCCGGCCATACGGGAGCATTTACAAAAATAAAAGCCAAAGTCAGCCCCGGAAAGAGCGTATGGAATGTCATGCGTCCCTTGCCATCTGCCCGATCCAAAAGCAATGTGCTGCTATTTGGACTGTTTTTCAAAGTCACATCAGAAACAGTATCGCTGTTTTCTAAAATGCTGTATATCATATCACGCAACTGCTTCGCCCCTTTCATCACGCAAAATCGTTGATATTATTATACCCGCGAGAAAATTCACGGTCAATGGATATGCTGGCAAAACGAAAAAACTCCGTGCTATACGGGCCTAAAATACTGATATGTGCATAGAAACATAATTGAATATGTGCTACCATTAGAATTGGTTAGCGAGCTCTAACCGAGAAAGCAATCATGTTAGGAGGTTTCGCAATGAACAACAAATTGCAAGGAAAGGATCTCATCAATATCGGTATTTTCACGGCGATTTATTTTATCGTCATTTTCGCTGCGGCGTCCATCGGTTTTATCCCGATTTTCATTCCGCTTATCAGCGTGATCGTGCCGCTTGTGGGCGGTATTCCGATGATGTTGTTCTTCTCCAAAATCAAAAAATTCGGTATGCTTACCATCTGCGGGGTGCTGCTCGGTATCATTATGTTGCTGACCGGCATGGGCTGGTGGTGCATCCCTACCGGGCTGATTTTCGGGCTGATTTCCGATTTTATGATGAAAGCCTGTGACTACAAGAACGCCAAGCGTGAAGTGCTGATCCACGGCGTTTTTTCCATGTGGGTAATCGGGGCGTTTATTCCCATCGTTGTGACGCGTGACGCTTACTACCAGAGCCTGCTCCCCGGCTACGGTCAGGAATATGCCGATACGCTCATGGCTTATATGCCCGACTGGATTTTGCCGGTACTGCTTATTGCTGCTTTCGTCAGCGGTCTTGTCGGCGGTCTGATTGGACGGAAGATTTTCAAAAAGCATTTTGAGCGGGCAGGAATTGTATAATGAGCCGCGAACTTCTTGCAAGTCAAAAAAACAATAGCGGAATTTTATTAGACCCCCGGACAAAACTGGCGGTACTGATTACCATAGCTGTCTTTATTTTAGGCGGTTCGTATGAAGGTATCATGCAGTATTACATCATCGTGTTGGCGGCGATCCCTCTGTTACTTTTGTCATCAGCCAGAAAATGGAAAAGTACTGTTCTCTATATCCTGATTTTCGGAGGCAGCCTGTGTCTGGAAATGTTCGGCCTGTCCCGACTGACCGGCGTAGCAAACTACATCGCGGTAGCCATCGTTGGTATTCTTCTGCGGTTCACCCCCAGCGTGGTCATGGGATATTTCGTGGTAACGACAACCACGGTCAGCGAATTTGTTGCGGCGATGGAACGGCTCCATCTGCCGCAGCAGATCACCATTCCCATGTCTGTGATGTTTCGCTTCTTTCCCACGGTTGCGGAAGAATGGAGCGCTATTGGGGACGCCATGCGGATGCGTGGCGTCCGCTTTGGTGGTGGAAAAGTCGGTGCGATTTTAGAGTATCGGATTGTCCCCATGATGATCTGCTCCGTCAAAATCGGAGAGGAACTGTCCCAGGCAGCCCTTACGCGGGGATTGGGAGGCCCGGTAAAACGGACGAATATCTGTAAGCTGGGTTTTCATGTGCAGGATGTTATTTTCCTGCTGATCTGTCTGGGAGCATTTGCAGCGCAAATCTATGTGCTTGCCGCAAGGGGGTGAAGGAAATGATTGAATGTCAAGATGTGTCCTTTTCTTATCCTGCCAGTACCCTTCCCGACAGTGAGAGGCAGGCCGGTGGCGCTTTAAAACATATTTCCTGCACTATTGAGGACGGTTCTTTTGTTCTGCTCTGCGGGACTTCAGGCTGTGGGAAAACAACCATGACCCGGTTGTTTAACGGCTTGATCCCCCATTATCATGAGGGGACTTATACCGGCTCCGTCTATCTGGATGGAAAGGATACCCGTGACATGTCACTGTTTGATATTTCTCTGAAAGTCGGTTCTGTATTTCAAAATCCGCGTTCTCAGTTTTTCAATGTGGACACGACCAGCGAACTGGCTTTCGGCCCAGAGAATCACGGCATAGCGGAAGATCTTGTGCGTGACCGTGTAAAGCGTGTAGCTGCACAGCTAAAGTTGGAGCCGCTGCTTGATAGAAGCATTTTTTCTTTGTCCGGCGGCGAAAAGCAAAAAATCGCCTGCGGATCGGCAGCGGCGATTGACCCGGATATTTATGTGCTTGATGAGCCATCATCCAACCTTGACGCATACGCTATCGCTGATTTCCGGCAGCTTCTCTTTACTTTGAAATCGCAGGGAAAGACCATCATCATCTCTGAACACCGGCTGTATTATCTGTCCGGTCTCTTTGACCGTGTCCTGTACCTGAAAGATGGAGAAATTGACGGTGATTATACAGCAGAGGAATTTTGCGGCCTGTCGGCAAAACAGCGCGACGATATGGGATTGCGCCCTCTTGATCTTGCGGGGCTTTCAGAAGTTGAAGGCACGCCGCAGAGAATGAATGAGGCGGTTTGGACGATAAAGAATGTGTCCTTCGCCTATAAGCATGAGCCGGAAACCTTGCATATAACGGAAACCTCTTTCCCATCCGGCAGCGCCACGGCCATCATCGGACATAATGGTGCGGGAAAATCCACCTTTGCCCGGTGCCTCTGTGGGTTGGAAAAGCACTTCAAAGGAACGGTGCAGGATCAGAGCAAGAACTATTCCAGAAAAGAACGATTGAAACTCTGTTATATGGTCATGCAGGATGTAAACCACCAGCTCTTTACCGAAAGTGTTCTGGATGAAATTCTGCTCAGTATGAGAACTGAGGATAAGCAGAGGGCAAGAGAAATCTTGCAGGAGATGGACCTGCTGCCTTATGAGGACTGCCACCCGATGGGACTGTCCGGCGGCCAAAAGCAGCGCATGGCGGTTGCCTCTGCGATTGCTTCGGAGCGCCCTATGATTTTATTCGATGAACCGACCAGCGGTCTTGACCTGTTTCACATGAGGCAGGTTGCCAATGTTGTTAATCAAGTGGCAAATGCCGGAAGAACCGCACTTGTGGTAACACATGACCCGGAATTTATTCTACGCGGCTGCAATTATGTCCTTCACTTAGAAAAAGGGCAAATTCAGGAAAGTTATTCCATAGAGGACAACGATGGCCGAAAACGCCTGCTAAAGTTTTTTCTGAGTGATATGAAGAAGGAGGTGTCCACAGAATGAAGGAGGAAAAGAAAGAGTCGCCCATAGGCGTCTTATGGGGATGGGGCAAGCCCTATCATGGAAAATTCATCGGCAGTGTTATCCTTGCGGTATTAGGCGTGGCCTGCCAGATGGTGCCCTATTTCTGCGTGGCGAATATTGTCACAATGATGTTGTCTGGGGAACAGAATTTTTCCCGCTATGTGACCGCTGGTATTATTGCATTGTGCGGCTACTTTGGGAAAGTGCTGTTTTCCAGTCTTTCTACAACGATTTCCCACACGGCGACCTATTACACGCTGCGCGATCTGCGAGAGAATATCACCGCAAAGCTGGCCCGCGTCCCGATGGGGACGATTTTAGATACTCCGTCCGGCCAGTACAAAACGACGATTGTTGACCGGGTTGAAGGCATGGAATCGACCTTCGCACACCTGCTCCCGGAAATGACCGCAAATGTGCTGGTGCCTTTGGTGATTGTCGTATATCTGTTCGTTATGGACTGGCGCATGGCGCTCCTGTCCCTTGTTACGCTGGTGGTGGGCCTTGCTGTCATGTCCGCCGGTATGAAGAATTATCCCGTCAAATGGGAGGGCGCGGTTAAAGCGGGAAAGCAGATGGCAAACGCCATTGTAGAATACATCGGCGGGATTGAGGTGGTAAAAGCGTTCAGCCAGTCCGCCGGTTCCTACAAAAAATATTCTGACGCGGTGAATTATAACGCCAACTATTATGTGGACTGGATGCGTGAAAACCAGAAAACCATGAGCGCCTACAACGCCATCCTGCCCTCAGTGCTAATCTGCGTGCTGCCCTGCGGCTTCGCGTTCTGGCTCTCCGGCAGTCTGGAGCTTTCCACCTTCCTGTCCATTGTGATTTTCTCGCTGGGGCTGATCGGGCCGATTATTGCGGCCTTTACCTTTACGGACGATTTGGCTGTACTGGGGACAAATGTGGAAGAAATCAGCCAGCTTCTGAACGCCGAAGAACTGAACCATAAAGAAGCGCCGATCAAGCTGGAAGATACCGGCATTTCTCTTAGGTCTGTGTCGTTTTCTTATGACGGGACAACAGAGGTTTTGCATGATGTGAATCTCGCCATCCACCCCGGAACCATGACCGCCCTTGTAGGGCCGTCCGGCTCCGGCAAGTCTACGGTGGCGAAGCTGATTGCCGGGTATTGGGATGTTACATCCGGCAGCATTACCCTCGGCGGCCATGAGCTGAAGGATATGCCGCTGTCTGAAATTGCAGACCAGATTTCCTATGTATCTCAGGACAACTACCTGTTTAACCGCAGTATCCGGGAGAATATCCGCATGGGAAGACCCAGTGCCACGGACGCAGAGGTGGAGCAGGCGGCCAAACAAAGCGGCTGCGACGCCTTTATCCGCAAGCTGGATAATGGCTATGATACGGTTGTCGGCAGCGCCGGTTCCCATCTTTCCGGCGGTGAACGCCAGCGGATTGCCATCGCCCGCGCCATGCTGAAAAATGCGCCGGTTGTCATTTTGGACGAGGCAACTGCCTATATCGACCCAGAGAATGAGGCGCTGGTGCAGCAAGCCATTTCCACTTTAACTGTCGGCAAGACCCTGATTGTGATCGCACACCGGCTGTCTACCATTGTTGGCGCAGATAACATCGTTGTGGTGAAGGATGGAACTATCCACGCACAGGGTACGCATGAGAAGCTGCTGGAAACCTGCCCCCTCTACCGGGATATGTGGCAGGCGCACATCGGCGCGAAAGACCAGATGTAAGGGGGTGTTGTCAGATGTATGGAACATTGAAAAAAATCTTTGCTTTTGCAGGCAGCAAAAAGGAGCTTCTAAAAAAATCCCTGTTATTCTCATTCCTGTCCGGGCTGTTTTCAGCCATGCAGTTTGCCGCCCTCTTTGTAGTGATTGGCGCGTTAGTATCTGACAACCGGGACGGAAAGTTTATCTGGCTTTCGCTGGGGATTATGACCGTTTCCCTCATTGGGCGTATCATCATGACCTATTTCTCCACGATGGAGCAGACAGAAACCGGCTATTGCATGGTGGCGGAAAAGCGTATCCATATCGGAGATCGGCTGCGCTACATCCCGATGGGCTACTTCAACAAGAATAGTATCGGGAATATTACCGCCATTGTCACAACAACTTTGGGTGATGTAGAGAACTCAGCAGCCCGTGTCCTGGTGTCAGTGCTGGGCGGTTTTTTCAACTCGGTTGCCCTCGTCATCGTCCTGTTGGTATTTGACTGGCGGATCGGTCTTGTGGCCGCTGCCGGTGTCCTGATTTACCTTGCGGCGGCGGAACTGGCGCTTCGCAAATCTGCCGCGCTCAGCGGTGTACGCCAGCACACACAGGAGTCCCTTGTAGAGTCTGTGTTGGAGTACATTCAGGGGATGGGGATTGTCAAAGCATTTGGACTGGAACGGGACAGCACGCAGTCTATCGGCAGTGCAATTAAGGCGAGCTGCCGGGATAACCTGAAATTGACAAAGGCCAGCGTTCCCTATGACGCTATCAAACAGGCTGTTGTCCGAGTGTTCAGCGTCCTGCTGCTTTTGGCCTCGGTTTGGTTCTGGCTGGACGGCTCTCTGCCGCTGGCCTATGGTCTGATTTTGGTGATTGCTTCTTTCATGGTGTTCAACGATTTGGAGAACGCCGGGAATATGGCCTCTCTGCTGCAAATGCTGGCGGCCTCGATGGATACGGCAAACTCCATTGATGACACGCCGGTGATGGACGAGAAAGGCGCTGACATTACGCCGAAGTCCAGCGAGATCGTGTTTGACAAGGTGGATTTTTCCTACGCAGACCGCAAGATATTAGATCAGGTCAGCTTTACCATTCCCGAAAAAACGACTACGGCCATTGTCGGCCCTTCCGGGGCAGGAAAGACAACGATGTGCAACCTGATTGCCCGTTTTTGGGATGTGAATGCCGGGAAGATTACCATAGGCGGTACGGATGTACGGGATTTTAAGCTGGACAGCCTGATGAAGAATATCTCGATGGTGTTCCAGAGCGTATACCTCTTTGCAGATACGATTGAGAACAATATCAAGTTTGGCTGCCCGGACGCCACCCATGAGCAGGTGGTTGAGGCGGCGAAGAAGGCTTGCTGCCATGACTTTATTTCTGCCCTGCCGGATGGCTATGACACTGTGATTGGCGAGGGCGGCGGCACTCTGTCTGGCGGCGAGAAACAGCGGATTTCCATCGCCCGCGCCATGCTGAAGGACGCACCCATCATCATTTTGGACGAGGCGACGAGCAGTGTTGACCCGGAGAATGAGGATGAATTGCAGCGTGCTATTGAGGCACTGACCCATGACAAGACTATCATCATGATTGCTCACCGGCTGAAAACCGTTCGCAACGCCGACCAGATCCTTGTGCTGGATAACGCTCATATCGTCCAGCGCGGCACTCATGCGGAGCTGATCCAGCAAAAGGGCCTGTATGCCGATTTTGTATCGGCCAGACAGGAGGCCATCGGCTGGAAGCTGGCTCAGTAAGGGAGGTTCAGATGAAACTTCATGCGTCCGGGGAGGACTACCTGGAAACCATCCTTGTTCTCCAAAAGAAACGCGGTATGGTGCGCTCCGTAGATGTGGCCCGGCACATGGAGGTGTCAAAGCCCAGCGTGTGCCATGCAGTGGTTACCTTGCGGGACGGCGGCTTTATTATGATGGACGAAGATCACTTTCTCCATCTGACCGATGTGGGCCGCGAGGTGGCTGAAAAAATCTATAAACGTCACTGCTTCTTTACTGAGCAGCTTATCGCCGCAGGCGTTGACCCCAAGACTGCGGAGGCCGACGCCTGCCGGATTGAACACATCATCAGCGATGAGAGTTTTGACCGGCTGAAAGAGGCAGCCGAACAAGAGCAAGACTAAAACCGAATAAGCCAAGCGATCCTGCCCCGCAAGACGGGGAAAGAAAAAAACCGTTGCAGGGCAGGCAGCTTTGTGCGCCCAAAATGGATTTTCCAGGTACTGCGGCGGTTTTGAGTAACATCAAGGCCGCCGTTCCTTATGCCCTCGACAAAGGAGTGACGACTACACGCTGACACGGCGGCTTTAGGAGGGAGCCGCCGTGAAGCAAAGACCGCTTCGACATAATTCGGCAGGAATTTACCTGTCAAAAAAAGCCTGACCGTCAATCGGCCCCCATCTGCTTATGAACAGGCACTATCGTGGCTGGTCCATAAGCGTCATAAGTCCTCTTTTAGCAGCGCCAGCCGCCGTTCTTCGGATGCTGGCGCTTTTGTTTGTCGTTTTTTCGGGAATTTCCCCGAAAGATGTCGCTCACCGCCTTCATTTTGGTTCACCCGTCAACCCGTGAATCGAAATGGAGGTACATAATGCAGAAGATCAATCTTCGGGAACTGTATCCCGATGTGTATAAAACCGATGTCTTTGTAGACGTGGCCGAGGAAGTCGTGGCCGCGATCCGGGGCCAGGAGCAGGACGATGCCGCCTATGAACGCCGGAAGTTCCGGCACAAGGCTCACTACTCTCTGAACCGGGAGGATGGCATTGAAAACGATGCCCTCAACCGGTCACTCACCCCGGAGGAAGTCCTGGAGCAGAAGCTGCTGCGGGAGGAAGTGTATGCCGCGCTGATGCAGCTGACCGCCATCCAGGCCCGGCGTATCTACGCCCGGTTTTACCTGGGCATGACGGTGGCCGAGATCGCCCGGATCGAGGGGGCTGACCGCCGCCGCGTGTGGGAGAGCATCCGGCGCGGACTGAAGAAGCTGGCGCGGTTGCTGGATACGGCCCAATAACCTGACCGCCGCATAGCGGCAAAAAGAGAGCCGGTGGGGGTTTTTATTCCTCCACCGGCTTACTTA
>NZ_JAOQJY010000032.1:0-32797 GCF_025567525.1 Gallintestinimicrobium propionicum
GAGCCTTGTATCCTGTGCTTTTTCCATTTCCCTGTACCGGCTCTGATGCAGATGTCTGCATTCTGTATTCCACAGGTGCTGCAGTTTCACCGGGAGATGCCGGCTCCGGTACTACCAGCGTTCCGATCGGAAGTTCCATTTCGCTTCCGTCAATCTTGATTATGCAGGTTACCGGATAGCTTCCGGGAGCAACAGGTACAGTTTCGCTGCCATTGTAGAGAACCTTTTCTACGCTGCCCGCACCGGTTGCTTCTGCCTTAAAAACTCCATTTTCCATCCTGATATCCAGTTCCGTCAGGTTTGTCGGATTTCCTTCGCTGTCCAGGTGCATATTGACGTACTGCTTCAGTGCTTCTGTGTCACTTCCGTTCAGGCTGTTGATTGTTACGTCTGATCCAAGGATATAATGTCCCTTACTGCTGTCATGGTTGGAATTTTCTCCACCACCAATATAGCCGATACGGTTCGAAAGAACATTTCCTGCATCGTCTACTACGCCCGTATTCACAATGGCGTTGCCGACAATGATAATCTTTCCTGTCATATCCCATTCATCCTCTGAACCGATGGCTGCGCCGCAATTTCCGGCGTAGGCAGTGACCTTTGCATGATCTCGAATGATAATGATACCGTTCATAGATTTCCAATCTGAGGAGCCAATTCCGCAGCCTTCATCCGAGCCTGCAGCAACCACAGCAGCATTTCCGCCTATGGTAACTGTCCCGGTAAATCTCCCCTCGTCTCCAGTACCGATACCGGAGCCGTCAGAACCATTGTGATCTCCGCCTGCTTTGGCAGTAACCCTTGCGTTTCCATCCATGGTGATACTGCCTGTGAAATTGCCGTCATCTCCGGTGCCGATGCCCGCGCTGCCTTCAGCACCGGTTGCCGAAACCTGTGCATTCCCGCCAATCATAATGTTACCACTTAGGTTACCATCATCGCCGGTGCCAATGCCCGCACCCCTGTCATTACTGGATACTTCAACCTGCGCATTTCCGTCAATGACAATGTTTCCGGACATTTCCCCATTTTCGCCGGTGCCAATGCCTGCTCCGTCTCCGCCGCAGTTCGGTGCTATATTGTCATCTGTTTTTACGGTTGCATCTCCTGTAATATGGATGCTGCCGGACATGTCCTCATTCTCATGGCTGCCGATTTTGGCATTATGGTTATAGCCAGAATCAGGATCATCCTGAATCTCGGCCTTCAGAGAACCGCTTCCGTTTATGGTGACATTGCCATCCGAAATATGCAGTGCAGAGCCGGTTTCAGAGAAGATCTTGTTGTCTCCCTCCAGTGTAATGTTGGCACTGGAACTTCCCTTCACATCAATCGCATCATTGCTGCTTTTAATATTGATATCCTTAATGGTCACATTTGCAGCTGCATTATCGGACGCATTGATCGTGATTGTGTTGCCTGTCTCTACAGAGTTCTCCCGCTGCGTAATCACAGGAGCCTCATCCGGTGTTGAGGTGCTGCCCTGCGTTACCGTCTGCCCGGAATTGTCTGCGTTTACCGTAACGCTGCCATCTTCCAGATACCAGTTGGCGGCATAGGTTGTCATGGGCAGGCTTACGCTCATGACCAGGGCGATCATGCTTGCTGTCAGCTTTTTTCTCTTCATTGGGTTTCCTCCCTCTTTTTCTTTTTCATTTTCTACATTATCCCCTGCAATGAAAATTCATAGTGCATGGCAAGTGCTTTGAACAGCTTCTGCATCACCTGTTCAGAGATCGCGCGGATATCGAGTCCCTCCACGAATCGAATCACCCGCCCGATTTCTTCCTCTGGAACGTTATAGGCCCGAAGGCTCATCGTGAAAAATAAGCGAAGCTTCTTCTCCAATGTCAGCTCTGCATCACACGGATGCGCCATGTAACCTCGCATGATGCCTGCAGATCCGATCTCCAGCTCGTAAAAGTCACGCTCTGTCAGCTCCGGCTGATAGGATCCGAAAATCTGATACAGCTCTTTGGCTGTTTCGCGCTGAATATACTCACAGGCTTCCTTCTGGGTATAGGCTTCAATATAGATTTCCCGCAGGTTTTCATTCAGCTCTGTAAGTGTCATCTGGATCGCTGTTTCCACTGCATAAACATAGACCGGAGGGAGCTTTGTGCTCGCTGCACTTCTTGCCATCGAAAACTGATTCTCAAACATGAACTGCACAAGCTCTGTCAGTACGCCGTCCTTTGCACGGAAAATGTTCTGAAAGCTGCTGCTGGACACGCTGGACTTCGCGATGATTTCCGCCATAGTTGTCTTTTTGTACCCCTGCTCCAGAAAAAGTTTTACGCATACCTGCAGGATGCGTTTCTTTGTTGGTTCGCTTAAACTTGTTGCCATTTGTCCCCTTCCTCATTCTATGTGACTATCTTTGTTTTTCATCTGGTCTATATACCAAATATAGCAGGAAATAGAGGTTCCTGTCAAGGAGTTTCCGGTTCGTGTACCAGCGCAGTGTGACAGACCAAACTTTCAAAAAAACACGATTGAACTGTAACTATTTTCTATTTAAAATTTTATGAAACCGATGAAAGAACGTTGCGGTTGTGATTGCCGCCGCCAGTATATCGCTGATCGGCTCAGCCAAAAAGACAGCAAATACTTTGTTCTGGATAAAATGCGGCAGGATAAAGATCAACGGAATCAACAAGATCAGTTTTCTTAAGCAGGCAAGCAATAAGCTGACCTTTGCCTGTCCCAATGCCATGAAGCTCTGCTGACAGGCAACCTGGAATCCAAGAGAGAATATGCCCGCCATATAAATTCTCAATGCCCATGCAGTATATGTGATCAATTCTGTGTTATTCGAAAAAATACCTGCAAATCCCTTCGGGAACAGAAGCATGATCAACCAGAAACATCCCGTAAAAACGGTGCAAGCTGTAAATTGTGTAAAAAATGCTTTTTTTACCCGATCTCTGTTTCCTGCACCAAAGTTATAACTCATGATCGGCTGTCCGCCCTGACAAATTCCCTGTAACGGTAATGTTGCAAGCTGGCTGACACTTGTAATAATTGTCATCGCTCCTACTGCAAGGTCTCCGCCATATCTTGATAAGCTGGAGGTAAAGCTGATAGACAGAATGCTTTCTGTGGACAACATGACAAAGGTAGAGATACCAAGGGCAAGACATGGTAAGAGGATTTCCTTTTGCAATTTAAAGTTTTCTTTTCTAAGATGCAGGATCGTTTTCTTTCCTGACAGGAAACGAAGGATCCATATTGCCCCCACAGCCTGACTCAAAACAGTTGCAAGCGCAGCACCCTTTACTCCAAGATGAAATACAAAGATAAAGATCGGATCCAGAATAATATTGATCACAGCACCAATCACAGTTGTCATCATGCTGATCTTCGCAAATCCCTGTGTCGTGATAAAGGGATTCATTCCCATCACGATCAGAACAAAAATACTTCCAAGAATATAAATCCTTGCATAATCCACCCCATAAGGAAGTGTCTGATCACTTGCACCAAACAGCGTCAGCAGCTGTGGTGCAAACGCAAAAAATAGCACAGTCAAAGCAACTGCCATAAGCAGAAGAATCACAAAACAGTTTCCAAGAATCTTTTCCGCTGTCTTATTGTCTTTCTTTCCCATGGAAATTGCAGCGCGCGGAGCACCTCCGGACCCTGCAAGCATAGCACAGGCATTGATCAGCATCAGGATCGGTGTAAACAACCCGACACCCGTTAATGCTGCGGCACCAACGCCCGGAATGTGTCCAATATAAATACGGTCAACAATATTATATAAAAGGTTGATAATCTGTGCCACAACAGCCGGTATGGCCAGCCGTGCCAGAAGACGGGGTATTTTTTCTGTTTCCATAGCTTGTGTATTTGACTTACTGTTCATATCTATGCGCTCCTTCCTGATTTCCATACTCTAAAAACAGCCATAGCACTGATCAATATCAGGATTATGGCTGTTTTTATACTTGAAATGTCTCACCGTCAATTCAGCTATCTACCACCTGCAGTACACAGGCACAATAACCTGGCTCAGGCTGATAGCAATGGATGATAAGATTCTTGTCTATCTCCGGACTGTAATCATGAATGGTATGCTTCGTGCCGTTCAAAGCTACGTCCGCATAGGACACAAGCCACTTTTTGTCGCCATTGCGGAAGACCTCGTAGAACGAGCGGTTCAGCATTTCTTCCACAGGAACCCCCTCCACTTTCTCCATTTCCGCATTGCAGTAACGAAAAATGAAATCCACGCCGCGGCCGTCCTCGTTAAAGACAAGCTCTATCACACAGAATGCCAGCGGCATATTATCCAGAAGGCTGCATTTTTCCAGCATATTCAGAGGACTTGTGTGCTTGTCCTCCAGTCTCATTTCTGTGCGCAGACGACGGTGGCTGCTCAAGCCACGCTTGCGCCCCTGAAAGGAGCAGCCATCCGACATGGTATAAACACCATCGCTGCTAATATTTACAATGTGGCTGCGGCATACCACTGTCCCTTTGCTGATATTCAGGAACTCACACTCCGGCAAAACAGCCAGAATACTGCTGATCGGAATGAACAGTGCAAATTCTTCACCGTCCATACGTTTGATAACGGTTTTACGATCTCTACGATAAATGTACAGGATATTTTCCGCACAAAGTCCATGCTTTTGAAAGTATGTGTTCAGGTTGGTCACAGCGTCGGCTCCTTTTCTTTTGATCTGTTTAGTATAACATAGCCGATTTGTATAGGCAATGAATTTACTAAAGTTCATTATATAACGTCGTTTATTTATCTTTTTTCATAAATTTCTCGCAAAATTGTCTTTAAGTTACTTAAAACCGATATTATGTTGACTTTCATACATATTTTGTATATGATAAGCATTATCAATCCATTGGGGAGACACCTGAGCTTTCGCTTTTGGACGCCCAGACTATGGGCAATCTGATCAGGCAGACGGGATATAAAACGCCTGACGCAGTTCCCAACGGTAAAGTTCAGCAGTATGAGTAACCGGCATTATTACAGCTCCGGACGCCCTGCCGGACACTATAACAAGCGCTACTACCAAAAGGAAGAGAAAAACAATGAAGCAAGAATTAACAGATATTCATCAGCACCCGATATGGGGGATGGACGACGGCGCAGATTCCCGGGAAACCATGTTCTCCATGCTCCGGGAGGCGCACTTCCAGGGTATAAAAACAATTGTGGCCACAACTCACGCTGCACCGGGATTTCATCCTTTTAACATGGAACTCTATACAGAACGGCTTGCTGAAGCACAAGCTTTTTGCAACCTGGAGGATTTGCAGATCCGGCTTCTTCCAGGTGCAGAGATCGCATGGACCTGTCAGGTACCCATGGCACTCCAACAGGGAAAGATCCCTACAATCGGCAGAACAGACTATGTATTGTTAGAGTTTTGGAGAGATATTTCCTGGCAGGCAGCAACGGATGCGGTAAATCAATTGACTCGCGCAGGCTACCGCCCGATACTGGCGCATCCGGAAAGGTACCTGATATTTTTGCAGTCACCGAAAAAAGTGCTTCGGTTTCGACATGAAACCGGCGTTTTACTGCAGGTCAATGCAAATACGATCCTGAACCCCCGAAATTACCGGATACATAGATTCGTGGAATATATGTTACAGAAAGACGGTGTGGATGCAGTTGCATCGGATGCACATAACTGTGTAAGCAGACCAGTGAATCTGGAAGCGGCATATCAGTGGCTTATCCATCATACAGATGCAGCATATGCCCGGAAATTAGTGACCTTTGGTGGTGAGCTGGTATGACAGATTGCAGACAGACCTATACCATCGGGATCATAGAATGATGTGCGTTGACCACAGAGAGCTCTGTACCAAAGGTACATACACTATTACAATACAGCGTGTGTACCTTTTCGAATATCCGTCAATTTCTGTGCTTTTTCTCTGATACGGGCTTTATCTCCGAAATTATCTCCACCATTTATTCCACCTTTTTCTCCACCATTAACGTTATCCTGCACATTTCTATATAAATTCACTCGAAACATATCATCGAATACTTCCACAGTCGGAACAGGCAGTCCATATTCTCCGGCAGCACTTATAATTCTTCTGATGCCGCTTCCCCACGCTTCTACCAGTCCCATTTGACCGAAAATATTAGCAATCAGCTTATTTCTAATCTTAGAATGACCTTTCATTACTTCCTCGTAGGTTAATCCATTGTATAAACCGCCGGGCGATGTCACTTCCAAGCGATCGTCATAAATTGCCACCTGTATGCAGGATTCATCTAAGTGATGATTCCTATGAAAGAACAAAACGATCCCAGCGGCGCCAAAACGATTGTCTGGCTGCCGCCGGGATCATGAGCTTTACCCTTCTTTTTTATTTACCTAAAAATCATCTGCGCAAAATCTGCAAAGCATGGCCGCCACACGTTCCAGTCATGTCCTCCCGGATAAATCTTTCGCATTTTCGCAGTCAAGCTGTAAAAATATTTTTCCGTCCTTTTCGAAAGGCGTCTTATCTTGTCTCATAAACGCCCTCCTTGCTGTAGGTAATGAAAACATCCCCGTATACAGCCACCGTTTTCGTTGCATTCAGCTGCAATGGATCTGGAATCTCCCTGATTTCTGCAGTCCCATCGACAATTTTCTTCATGCATTCCAGCGCCTGATCGACCACATAATCCGCCAACGGTGCGCCAAAGCCCCGGTAATCATGATGAGAATTGATCACATGGTCATACTGGTCTTTCATCGACGCAATTCGTTCCATCGCCTTTGCAGCTTTTTCCACACTGACATATCTTCCCTCCGTATGGTCACCCGACTGCATCAGCAAAAGATTACGGTTACACGCATCGGCACAGAACAGATACCTGGTTTTCGAGTCGATAAAAATCATTTCGCCGGGGGTATGTCCGGGACAGCTATATGCCGTAATGATACGCCCTCCAAGATCGAATGTCTGACCGTCGGATAGCGGAAGCAGCTTCGGTTTTCTCTCCCAGCAAAGCATATCTTTCTCTGTGCTGTAAGGATAATATTTATCCTCCCGCGTCCGGATAAAATCTGCATAATTTCTCCGGTTTTCCAGCATTTTTTCAAAGGATACATCCAGAAAATAATTGTCCGCCGGATTGATATACAGCTCGTCAAATGCGCCTGCCCCGCCGATATGATCCATATGTCCATGGGAAGCAATCACAATGTACGGTTTATCGGTAATTTTTCTGATAACGCCTTTCAGATCACCGATTCCACAGCCTGTATCCAGAAGCAGCGCACGCTCTTTTCCTACAAACAGAAAAATGGACGAGCAGTCAAATTCATCGATTTCATATGTATTTTTTCAAATTCATAATAAGGATGCCTGTCCGTCATAGTAATCTCCATTCCGCAGGCGCTTTGCGCCGAAGGAATCGCGAGCAGAACTTCCAGTTCTGCTCTGCGATCATAGCTACTTTGTGGCGCCTGCGGCACAAATAGCAGTGTGAAAAATAAGCGATCACGCTTATTTTTCACACTACTCCCCATCCTCAGAATTTCATCTGTTTACATGTTCTGACACCATTGACATAAATATCGTTTGCCAGCTCCGTAACCAAACGAAGATCCTGCCAGGTTTCACATTTTTGCCCCATAAAGGTAATATTGTCAAAGGTAATATCATGGACACGTACTTCTTCTGTCGGCGTCTGGTATCCTCGGATCAGCGAAACCGGAATATCGCCGTTTAATACCTGAATGTTGTCAAAATGAATATCATTGATCTCCCCTTTGGCAACCTGCTGCGTATACTTGCAGAGCAGAACCTTGATATCGAACAGCTTCTGTTCCGCCTGCTCTACCCGGATATTTCTGTAATGGACGTCATGCACATGACCGCCATCCGCCTGATGGATGGAGATTGCTGCGCCGCCCATATTTCCTTCGTACTGACAGTGAATGATATCACAATCCTCAAATACAAGATCATGGATCTCACTCTGAAGCCCATAGCCTAATTCAATTGCATTGCCCGGCTCCGCATTCCAGAGCACATTATTATGGGCATATACTTTCGTCACATCCCGAACAGTCGAAGTATCCGCAATCAATCCATGTGCCTTTGCTTATGTGTGATAAAGAAGTAATAGAAGTGTAAAAAATTTTGCCTTTCCTATCCGGTACTTGTCTTTGGTATCGGATAGGGCAGGCGGTCATTCGGGCAAGTCCACCTTGCCGACGAAAGAATAGTAAATCTCAATATCCTGTCTGCGTGTGCCATTTTCATCGTAGCTGCACTCATGCACAACGATTTTCTCTACAAACTCACGTAAGAGGGTGTGGGTCAGTTCTTCAAAGTTCATGTGCTTGCGGACAATGTTCATAAACTTTTCTGCGTTTACGGTAGCTTCCTGTGCTTTGGAAAGCTCCGCCTGTATTCTGGCAACACGCTCTTTCAATTCCTGCTGTTCGGCTTCATAGTCTGCCGAAAGCTCCGTGAAACGCTCGTCAGAAATGCGACCGCTTACGCTGTCCTCATACAGCCGCTTGAAAATAGCGGAAAGTTCACCGATACGCTTTTCGGCAGCTTCCAGTTCCTTTTTCTTGGCGGCGTTCCGGCGTTTGCCGCCGTCCTCGTTCTGCTCGATCAGCAGCTTCATAAACCGGGCTTCATACTTTGCCGCATAGCTCGTCACTTTCCGTAGATTGGAGAGAACGCCCGCAGTCAAAAGGTCGGTGCGGATAAAATGTGCGGTGCAGTCATGGGTGCGCTTTTTGTAGTTCCCGCAGATATAGCAGTCCTGTTTCCGCTTATCGGTCTGGTAACGCTGCTGATACATGACGCTGCCGCAGTCCGCGCAAAAGAGCATACCAGAGAACAAGCCCACTTCATCATAGCGGTTCGGACGCTTGCGCTGTTTGCGTAATTCCTGCACACGCTCCCATGTCTGGGTGTCGATGATAGGCTCATGGTGGTTCTCGAAAATTGCCTGTTTCTCAATGGGATTTTCTATGCTGTGCTTGGTCTTGTAGGACGGTTTCTCCGTCTTGAAGTTCACCAAACAGCCCATGTACTCCCGGTTTTCAAGGATATGCACCACGGTATTTGTCGCCCATTTGCACTCATAGCCGGGGTGATAGCGGCGTGTGCTGCCCGTCCTGCGGTATTCCAGCGTTCCCGGCGTTGGGATTTCCTGCTCGGTCAGCATACGGGCTATCTTGGTCGGACCGTTCCCGGCAAGGCACAGACGGTATATCTGCTTGACCACGGGTGCGGCTTCCTCGTCAATGATGAAGTTTTCGTCCTCGTCCATGAGGTAGCCGTACACGGGTTTGCTCGTAACAGGCTTGCCGCTCATGCCTTTTGACCGTTTTACAGCTTTGATTTTCTTACTCGTATCTCTCACCAGCCATTCGTTGAAAATGTTCCGCAGAGGGGCAAAATCATTGTCGCCCTGTGCGCTGTCTACTCCATCGTTGATGGCGATAAAGCGGACTCCTTTTTGTGGGAAAATCATCTCGGTATACATTCCCACCTGCAGGTAGTTTCGCCCTAACCGTGACATATCCTTTACGATAACGGTAGCCACTTTCCCGGCTTCAATGTCCGCAAGCATGGATTGAAAGCCCGGTCTTTGGAAGTTCGCACCAGAATAGCCATCGTCCGTGTACCAGCGCAGATTGGAAAAGCCGTTCTGCTTTGCGTAGGTTTCAAGGATACGCTTCTGGTTGGAAATGGAATTACTTTCGCCTTGCAGCTCGTCCTCATGGGATAGTCTTGGATAAAGGGCAGTGATTTTCTGGGTGGTCTGTCTTAACATAAAATCCTCCGTTTCCGACAGCCAGCCCCACTATTCCGTATTTCGATTATACCACATGGGGCGGCTGTCTGTATAGCGGCTTCTGCTTCTTTACCGCCCGGTAAAATGACGATTTTTCTGTGCGGCTTGTAGCGTTAGGGCGAAAGCTGGGCTTTGTGTCCTGCGGCGGCTTCCGCCTCCAGCACTTTCATCATCTTATCGGCTGCTGTGTCGGTGGTATCTTTTTTGAAAAAGCCGGAAACGACAAGGACGGTGTTGCCCATGCGGATCTCTGTCACGCAGTCCGGGCGGCGTTCCGGGGTGGTGTTCTGCTTGTTCTCTGCCATAGGCAACTCCTTTCATTTCATCAATTCTTTTAGTCTGTTCAGCTTGGCTTGCGCCGTTTCACGGCGGAAGTTCTCTCCCGTAAAGAGGATAGGGGCGCACATTTCCAAAAGGCGGTCATAAATCCGGGCATGGGCGGTGTCCAGCGGATTTTGCAGGCTGTCCAATGTCAGATTGGTGGTAACGATTAAGGGCTTGCGGCTGCGGTAGCGGCTGTCAATCACATTGTAGACCTGTTCTAAACCGTACTCTGTGCCGCGCTCCATTCCAAAATCATCAATGATAAGCAGAGGAAAACGGCAAAGACGCTCGATATACTCGTTGCGCCCCTCAAAGCTGGCGGTCAGGTCATTCAAAATCGCAGAGAAGTTCGTCATGCGGACAGCGACTTCCTGCTCCATGAGGGCATTAGCGATACACCCGGCAAAATAGCTTTTTCCTGTGCCGACCTTGCCCCATAGCAGATAGCCGATATTTTCCTCGCGCATGATTTCCCAATGCTCCACATAGAAGTGTGCAATCTCCATTTGCGGGCATTTCCCGTTGTCGTTGGCGAAAGTCCATTCCTGCATGGTAGGATTGGTAAATCCCCGGCGTTTCAAGTCCTCCACGGTGTCAAGGTGCTTTCTGCGCTGTTCGGCGGCTTCACGCTCCAAACGCTGGGCTTTCTGGCAGTCACATTCTGCCGGGTGGCGGTCACGCCCAAACAGGGCGGCTTGCTTTTCCGGGAAGTAGGCTTCTTTCGGAGTGTGACACTTGCCGCAGTAAAGCAGTCCGTCCTCGCCCGTGTAGTCCTCCGGCTGTGGGGTAACAGCCGCCATATTCAAAACTCGTTCTGTAAACAGATTACTCATAAGCTCTCGCCCTCCTTGCAGGCGTATTCGGGTATGCCCTGTTTCGGGGCAGCCTTTGCGGTATCGTCTGCCGCCCATCTGCGGATAGTGGCGGCGTGGTTTTTATATTTCTTGCCCGTGGACGCGATATAGCCGGAAAGCCGCTCAATGTAGTACGCCCATTTTTCGGGCAGCTCCGCTTGCAGTTCGGAAAGCTCCGTATCAGTCAGAAATACATTCTCATATCTGCCATAGCTGCGGGCGATGGCTTGTCCCTTTAACTCTCCCTCTTTTTCTAACTCTATATCTATCTCTTTCTTTATCTCTATCTCTGGTGGACGAATGTCGGACAAATGTCCGCCATTTGTCCGCGGCGGCAAAAGTGCCTTATTTTCAAGCCTTGCGGCGCGTTTCCGTTCCGCTTCGGTAGAGGATTGACCGATCATCAGCTCGATGTCGGTCATATAAAGCAGCCCGCAGTCAAGCTGCTCCACAAGCCCTAACTGCTGGAAGATGGCTAATGCCCGTTCCACCGTCCCGATTTGGTGACGGGTCAGCGTGGCTATCATCTGGGCGGTATAGGGGATATGCTCGTCAAGCTGCAATCTGCCGCCATTTTTCAGCGATTTTAAGTACAGCTTCAAGAGGATATTGGAATACAAAATCCCGTCTTTCATGTCCTCCAACAGCACAATGGAATCGCTGTCGAAGAAGTTTTCTTTCAGTTTGAGGTAGTAATATTTGCGGTTATCTGCCATTGGCGGTGTCCTCCCTGTGTTTCCATCTCTTAGAGAAATACCGGGGGCAGAGGACGATAATCGCCCGGAAGCTCTGCTTGCAGCCGTGTGTGCAGCCCCGGCAAAGGTCATTGTAGGTAATACGGTTTCGGTGGTTGAGGAAAAAGCTCCATTCCAACCGCCGCTTTTTGCTCATGCGTGGCATTTCTCGCTCCTTTCTGCCGTTTCCGCTGGTATAAGCGGATAGGTCGGTAAAAATGTAGTTTCTCGGTGTCATTTTCGGGGATTTCCTGCGCTGTGCACCCCGTTTCAAAGGTGGGCAGTATTGCGGATAGGGTGCAGGGCATATCCCCGTTTTGGTATCGTTTCGGGGCGGTTTTTAACGCTCATGTTCGTGCTTTTTCTCTCTGTCTTTCTCGCCTTGCAGGATTTGAGAAAGATTGCTTTTCACGGTATGCAGCTCCTTGACACGGGCTCTTTTCTCCCGGTATTCGTTGTAATGGGCGTTCTTTTCGGCGGTAAGCCGCTCGATTTCCGCTTGCAGGGCTTTATGGCTTGGCAGCTTGGAAACGCCATGCGCCCGAAAATAACGGGTGGCTGCGTCCGCTATGATAAAATCGCTTTCGTGCCGTTCCCGGTAGGCGCTGCGGGCTTTTTCCGTTTTCTGCGCTTTCAGACCGTCACGGGCAGGCTTGGTCTTGGCATAGGCAAGCACCTGTGTCTGAAGCTCCTTTTTCTCCCGGATAGCAGCGTCCAGGGCTTTCAGCTTGGCGGTGCTGTCCTGTAAATCCGCATTGGCGGATACAAGGGCTGCGTCCAGCTCCTCCGGCGAATAGCCGTACTGCCCGTAGGCGGCAACGGTAGCCGCCATTTGTTTCAGATTGTGGACTGCCGCCCAGCAATCATAGCCCGCGCCCTTTCCCTCCGCTCGCTTCGCTGCCCGGTCAACCATGCGCTGAATACCGTCCTTTTCCGGGGTGGTTTGGACAGCTTTTTTGCCCTGCAAACGCTCCCTTATGTTGCGGGGGTATTCGGGTACGGTTGCGGTCTGCTCGGCGGCTCTGTGGGCGTTCTGTTCCAAAAGGGCAAGAACGGCAGCGCGGTCAAAATCATCTCCCAGCTTGCGGGCGGTAATGGGCTTTGTCCTGTCCGGCGTGAGGTAGGATAGCCGCCCTCGGCTCTCCTTGACAGTCACGCCCTGTTGCAAGAGAACGGCGGCGAACTCGCCATAGCTTGCGGCAGAGGACAGCGCGGTGCGTATGGTCTGCCGCAATTTTTCCTTGTCTGTTTCAAACTTCGTGGGCTTGGCTGGCTGCTCCTCGGCTGGCAAGGCAGCAGCTTCCTTGTCCAGCTTTGCCTGCCCTTTCCGCTGCGCCCAATACTCACGCTCGGTAATGCGGTTTTTGCTGCCATGCAAAAGGTCGATTTGATAGAGATTTTCCCGGTGGCACAGCTCCATGACTTCGGCTTTGAAGTATTCCATCGCCGCGTCTGTGCAGCGGTGTTTGCACCCGGTGCGGGTGTCTGCCGGTCTGTCCATGTAAGGCAGGAACGGAACTTCCTCTATCCGCAGAGAATTGATAACGATATGCACATGGATATTGCCGCTGTGGTTGTGTCCGTCCGGGTGGGTGCAGACAATGGCTTGGTGTCCGGGAAACTGCTTCCGGCAAAATTCCTCGCCCAACGCCTGCGCCCGGTCTACGGTCAAACCGTTGTCCACCGCGTCCCGTGGGTCAAAGCTGATAATGTAGTGGTGGCTTTTTACATCTTCCCGCTTCTGGTTCTTCCCATAGCGGAGATTGGAGCGCATACAGGCAACGGCAAAATCCTCGTCGCCGCAGTTCAGCGTGGCTATTCGATAGTCCTCCCTGAGCATGAGCCGCCCGTTTTCATCAAGGGTGGGCTTCATGGTAAACTCGTCATGTTCAAAGGTGAGGTACTGCTCGGCTGCGCCATAATCCGCATTTTTAGAGCTGATATGTTTGAATGTTGCCAACAGCGTCACCTACCTTTCGCAGGACTTCAAACTTCAAGGCAGCAAGGTCAGAAATGGCGGCGCGGACTTCAACGGACAGGGCGTTGTATGGTGTGCCGTACTCGTTGAGGGCGCGGGCAATCTGATTGAGGTTGCCACCGATTTTTCCGTATTCGGCGGTCAGCCTGCCAACGGCGGACAACAGTTCATCATTGACCGGGGAAACGGTAACGATGGGGCGAATGGTCGCCCGTGTAATGGCTTGCCGGATAAATTCGGCTTGGCTCATGTCATAGTGTTTCAGCCGCTCGGTAAAGTCGGCGTATTCTTCCTCGGTCATGCGGGTTTTGACCACATGGCAGCGGTGGGGTGTGTTGTATTTTTTCTTCAAGCGTTGACCTCCTTTCTCGCCCGACAGGGCGCATGAGCAGGGTTTGGGGAAGGCACTCCCCAACAAGATTTACCAAAGGGGCAAAACCGCAGATATGCGGATTTTGGCACCGTGGTAGAATCTTGCTCTAAAAAACTACCGCTTTCCTCGCTCTAAAAAACTACCGCTTTCCTCGGCGGCTCTGGTTTGCGGATATACTGGCTTGCTCCACCAATATAGCGATTGCGGCGGCGTGTTCTGCCCGCTGTTCACCACTACAACGGTGAAAAGGGGGCGTTTTGGCAAACGCAGCGAAAATTTTTTTATTTTCCCTGTCTGCTCCCTACAACAATCCGGCGGTGTGGTTTGCCAAAGATTTTTGAAAATGGGCGCAAAAAAAGCAGTAAACCTTTTCAAGATTTACTGCTTATCTGCCGCTGTGATGGGCGGCGGTATTAAATTGTCAGCCGTTTTTCAAATGGAATTTATCTGCAATCGCTTTCTTTCCGCTTTCCAATTCCTTTTCTGTAATCTTCCATAATCCTAACGCAATGATCTGCTATCTTTTGCATTCCGAGTTCTTCAAAAAAGGCAATTTGTATTTTCATCAGTTCTTCACAAACAGTCAACTTCTGCTCATCCATATTGCTAATAGCAAGCCATGGGAACGCTTTATATTTCTTAGTGTCCCCAATGAGAAAATTGTACCCTATCAACTCATTTTCACGGAAAACGAAATAGAATTGTGGGCCTGAACCTGGAACTGACTTTTCCATAATTTGCTGCATTGTTCTCACGCCGCCGTATGCCGGAAAAAAACCTATTCGCTCAAGAGCATTTAATATGTCAATCCTTTTATCTGTGGGTATGTCTCTATAATTGATAATCTGTTCCATTTGCTCTACCCTCATTGAAGTTTAATTTGTCAGGCTCTAATTATACAACTTTTCTGTTTAGCGGTCAAAGCGGAACTTCAACAGGCTTTCTATCAGTTGCCTGACGATATGCTCCTGCATATCCGTGTTAATCTGTCCGTCCATTTTCGCACAAGAGCGGACATATCCCGCATAATGGGATAGGACGGCGGCAACAGCTTCCGGGTCGCCCTCGCTTGCCTTAACGATTGTCTCATAGGGAAGTAGCTGGCTCATAGGACAAACCCTCCAACTCTGCCCGTAGCCGCCGTAAAATCATCTGAATACGCCGCCCGGTTGTGTTGCCAGCCCGTCCATATCTCCGTCCAATCTCCCTATGCGTCAATCGTTGGAAGTAGTACAAGAAAATGATTTCCTGTTCCATCTGTGATAGTGCGGACAGGGCTGCGGCAAGCTCTGGACTTTCCAAAAGCACCATCTGACCACAGACGAAAAGCGGATAGCTGGTCATGCCGGATTGCTCCGCAAAGTATTTATCTGTGGTACTGAATGGATAGTGTTTTTCTTCTATCAGATATTCAAGCGAGATTTCCCGCTTGCGGCGGCTCCGTATGCTCCGGGCTGCGTCTATGGCAGCGTGGCGAATAACAGTCTTGCAAAAGGCATCGTGTGTATGCCGGATATGTTCTTGATACTTTTCGTGTTCGGTCATGGAAAATCCCCCTTTCTGAATAATGGCAGAGGGCGGCAGCATCTTGTGCTGTCGCCCTCTTGATTACCGAACAGCAAAGACGGGCGGGGCTGTCAACGGCGGCGCATTTGCGCCGTTCATCTTGACCGTTGACAGGCTCGGCTGGGTTTGCTATCTGCTCACGGCAATTCACTCTCATTGATAGGAATTGCCTCAAGTTCCGTATTCAAATTGTTCCAATAAGAGCCGATATCCGCACTTGTGAAATACTTAAAACCGCCTGCTGCTGACTTCAATTCGCCGTTTTTAACCCCATAGCAGGCGTAAATCAAATCGTAGCTTGTTCCATCTGAGAGGTTAAATCTAAAGCTGGTCACATCTGCTCCGGCAGTTTCCTCAGTCGTTTTGTCTTTTAGGGATAAGCCCTTGAACTTATCATACAGGGTCTTTATATCATTTTCAGCAACAACTACTTTCTTTTCTGCTGATGCAGGCACTCCGTCATAGTGGTACATTTCAACGTTTTCGACATCTTCAACCTCAAATGGGAAGTCGATTTTGACAGGCTCATAAGCAATGTTTATAGGTAACAGAAAGAGAGCTGTAAAAATTGCAATGATACAAAGAGCGATGGAAACGAGAACAGCAATCGTTATCTTTTTTCTGCCTCTCTGCTTTTCTTTTGCCTCATGGCGCATAATAACGCTTTCGCTTTCTTCGTGAAGAACATCTTCGCTCGTGTGAGAAAGCAATTTCTGATAAATTGCGTTACAGTCAGCACAGGCGTTCAAATGCTCTTTTACCATCTCTGCGCTTGCTTCGCTGCAAGCATCGTCAACATACAGCGGAAGAATATCTCGAACAATATCGCATTGTTTACTCATGCTTTTCATCCATCCTTTCTTGAATTTTTAGCTTTGCACGATGATAAGTAACTCTCGCCCATGATTCTGTTTTTCCAAAAATTGCAGCGATTTGTGAAAAAGATAGTTCCCCGAATACGCGAAGCTGAAAGACTTCTTTGTATGGTTCTTCCAAACGGTGAAGAACGAGGTGTATGCGGAACGCCATGTCAGAATCTGCAACTGAGTTCTCAACATTTTCATTTGATGGCAAGTCATTGATTTCACTCACATCAGCTACTCGCTGACGGCTTCGCATTTCATCATGGTAAAGATTTTTTGCTATGGAGCAGAGCCATGTCAATTCATCTGACTTACCTTTGAATTGTGATGTTGTAGAAACAGCCTTATAGAATGTGTTCTGCGTGATTTCCTCTGCTATCTCACGATTTTTGGCAAGAGAAATAGTATACGAGTATACCTGTAAATAGTAGGCTTTATAGAGTTTTTCATAGTCCATACTTGTCATCACCTCCTTCAGCTTCATAGGTTAGACGGAGAAATCGGAATTTCGTTACAAAGAAGTTTGAAATTTTTATACCTTTACGCTACTCTTGCTTTGTGCGGACTATTGGTAGACGCGCATTAACGGCAAGTAAAGAGATTGCTGTGTCAGCTTGATATGTTCAAATGCTAATTAAGTATAGCATACAGCTATGAATTTTTCTATTGCGTTCCCCTGACTTCGGAATAGTGGCAGGGCTGGCTATCCTTGTTTTGCTTTGTGCTTCTCTACCGTACATGAGCATTTGCACCGGGATTATCGTTTCCATATCCTTCGAGAAGATTGATAACTCCCCACACACCTACACCTGCGCCGATAGCGGTTACTACTGTTTTAAGTCCTGTTACTGATGTTGTAAAAAAGCCCATTTGTTTGTCTCCTTTTTCTTGAAAAATGAAATAAAAAAGGGAGCTGTTCTGATTTGTGATTTTTCAGAAAAACTCCCATAACAATAGTTCCAATATTTAGTTGTAAGGTCACTTCTGGACATTGTGACCAGAAGTTACTCAGCAATTTCTCCGACATCGCATACCTCATCCACCATATCATTCTGCTTAAAACGCAGTTTATTCCGGTTCTTGACGTATTTTTCAATGTCAAATTCATTCTTTTTGTCATAATCGGATAACAGCGGGTACTGCTTATGCTTCGTTATATCAAATTTATCTGAGAAAAATGGTCTCACACCTCTAAGCTGCATGATACATTTGCTGCCATCCATGACTGCAATCTCGTCCTGACTCATCAGCTCTTTGCCACAATGTCAAGTGGTAAATTCAAAAAAGGACAAGCACTATCAAAGAAAGCAGTCTTTCATAGTGCTTGTCCTTTTCTTATTCATGTTTTCTGCCTTGCATTGTTCGAAACGCAGAACTATAATATACTCGATGGAGGTGCGAAATGGATTATATGACATTGAAAGAGGCCGCTGAGAAGTGGGGCGTGACACCTCGTAGAGTAAATTATTATTGCGCTGGAGGGCGTATCCCCGGCGCTGTAAAAATGGCTGGTGTTTGGCTAATCCCTAAAACTGCGGAGAAGCCGATTGATGGGCGGACAAAACAAGGAAAGGAGCAAAAGCGTGAGTAATATATTACTTCTTGAAGATGATTTGAGCCTGATTAACGGGCTTTCTTTTGCGTTCAAAAAACAAGGATTTGAATTAGTTGTTGCCAGAACCCTCAAAGAAGCAGATAGTTTGTGGGTGGATGGAAAATATGATTTGCTGGTGCTTGATGTATCCCTGCCGGATGGCACCGGATTTGAATTTTGCAAAAAGGTGCGGCAAGTTTCCAAAGTCCCCATCATTTTTTTGACGGCGGCAGATGAAGAAATGGACATTATCATGGGTTTGGACATTGGTGGAGATGATTATATTACAAAACCGTTTAAGCTGGGAGTGTTAGTATCCAGAGTAAATGCACTGCTTCGTCGGGCAAAAGATTTCAGCTCCGCAGATACACAACTGGAATCCAACGGAATGAAAGTGCTTTTGCTGCAAGGGCAGGCGTTTAAGAATGGAAAGCTATTAGATTTGACTGCCGCAGAATATAAGTTGCTGTGTCTGTTTATGAGAAACCCGAACATGGTACTTACCAAAGAACAAATTTTAGATAAGCTATGGGACTGCGATGGGAATTATATTGACAGCAGTACCCTTACCGTATATATGAGGCGGCTGCGTATAAAGATCGAGGATAATCCGAGTGAACCGCAAATGCTCCTGACAGTTCGGGGAATGGGATACAAATGGAATGTGATTGGGTGAGGTGTCCTATGAAAATATTTGCAAACAAAGAAATCAAAAAATTGTTTCTTGCAGTATCCGTTATTTGGGTAGCCTCCCTTCTGTTGACACAAGGGTTCTTATGGTTGTGCTATCAGCGGTTTTCTTTGTTCCTATTGCTTGTTTTCGTATTGGCAGGAGGAGCGATATTGGCGGTGGGTTGTTCTTATTTCAAAAAGCAAAATCAAGTCATGGAACAGGCGGTATCACAGCTTCAAGCGTATCTTGACGGCGATCACAATGCCCGTATTGAATGTGATGAGGAAGGCGAGCTATATCGGTTGTTTCATACTGTTAATTCTATGGCCGCTGTCTTAAATGCTCACGCAGATAACGAACTCCGGGAAAAGGAATTTTTGAAAAATACAATCTCTGATATTTCCCACCAACTGAAAACACCGCTGGCTGCTTTGAATATTTATAATGGTTTGCTTCAAGACGGGGATATGGAATTGAGTGCGGTAAAAGAATTTACTGATTTATCCGAACAGGAACTTGATCGCATTGAAATATTGGTGCAAAACTTGCTCAAGATTACAAAACTGGATGCCGGGGCCATTGTGTTGGAAAAGACCACAGAGAATGTGGCGGATATGCTGCGGGATGTTGAGCTGCATTTCGCATACCGGGCCAAACAGGAGCATAAAGAACTTGTCCTGTCCGGCCCGGAGGAGGTCCTTCTTTTCTGCGACCGCGACTGGCTGACCGAGGCCATTGACAACATCGTGAAAAACGCCCTCGACCATACGGAGAGCGGCGACGCGGTTCATATTACATGGAAAGCTCTGCCCAATGCCGTTCAGATCGCCGTAAAGGACAACGGCTGCGGCATCCATCCGGAGGACCTGCACCATATTTTCAAGCGGTTCTACCGCAGCCGCTTTTCCCAGGACAAGCAGGGCATCGGGCTGGGCCTGCCGCTGGCAAAGACCATCGTGGAAGCCCATAGCGGCACGATTGAGGTGGACAGTGAACTTGGAAAAGGCACGACCTTCACCATGAATTTTTTAATTCCTACAAAATTGTAGGCTGAGTGTAGGGTTACAGTAATATTTCGGTGCTATCCTTTCCTCATAGGCAGGAAAAACAAAAGCAGCCCGCCTATTTCGCAAAACATGAAGAAAGAGGTATATGCACAATGAATTTATTAGAGGTCAAAAACATTTGTAAGACCTATGGCAGCGGAGAAACCGCAGTCAAGGCTTTGAAGGATGTCAGTTTTTCCGTTCCCAAGGGGGAATATGTGGCCGTCGTGGGGGAATCCGGTTCCGGCAAAAGTACGCTGCTGAACATGATCGGCGCGCTGGACACGCCCACGACCGGCAAGGTGCTGATCGACGGTAAGGACATTTTTGCCATGGACGAGCGCAAGCTGACGGTATTCCGCCGCAGGAACATTGGCTTTATCTTTCAGGCGTTTAACCTTGTGCCGGAGTTAACGGTGGAGCAGAACATCATCTTCCCGGTGCTGCTGGACTACCAGAAGCCGGATAAGAAATATCTGGAAGAACTTCTTGCGGTACTGAACCTGAAAGAGCGCCGGAACCATCTGCCCAGCCAGCTCTCCGGCGGACAGCAGCAGCGTGTGGCGATTGGCCGTGCGCTCATTACCCGGCCAGCCCTGATCCTGGCTGACGAGCCGACCGGCAATCTGGACACCCAGAACAGCAGCGAGGTCATTGCCCTGCTGAAAGAAGCATCCAAAAAGTATGAGCAGACGATTATTATGATTACCCACAACCGTAGTATCGCGCAAACGGCTGACCGGGTATTGCAGGTATCGGACGGTAACCTCACCGATTTTGGGAGGTGCCGGGAATGAAAAGCTATTTAAGCCTTGTGCCGATCTCTGCAAAGGTGCGGAAACGGCAGAATCGGATGACCATTCTGTGTGTCATTATTTCGATATTTCTGGTGACAGCAATTTTTAGCGTGGCGGATATGATGATTCGAACCCAAAGCGACCGAATGACCGGCAAAAACGGAAGTTGGCACATAGAGTTGGACGGCATTTCTCAAGAAACAGCCCTGAAAATTGCGGAGCGGGATGATGTGGTTTCGATTGGTGCAGTTACGATATTTAACCCGGACGGAGAACTGCCCTACCGCATGGACGGAAAAAGGGTTGTACTTTATGGTATTGATGAATCCTATCTGACAATGAATTCAACTGGTGCCGCCGAAGGACGCTTTCCGCAGGGAATGGGCGAAATCATGCTCAGCAGCAATGCAGCGCGTGTCCTTCAAGTTGCAGTTGGGGACACTGTTACACTACGTACGCCGTCCGGAGACTGGGATTTTACAGTGTCCGGTTTGGGCGGTGTGGAGGAAAGCTACTATTCCGGGCAATATTCTTTGATGGATGCCTACCTGCCGCGCACAGCATTTGCAGCGCTGATGGAGCAGAACAACGTCCATAATCTTCAAACGTCATATTATGTCCAGTTTACCAGCGCGTCTAAGGCAGCTAAAGCAATCCCGGAACTGACGGCACAGCATAACCTGCCGGAAAATGCTGTCTCAGAAAACACCGGTGTGATGGCTATCGCCGGACAAAGCGATAGCAGCGCCGCAAAAAATGTTTACAGCCTTGCCGCAGTTCTGTTTGTGCTGGTTCTTCTGGCAGGTGTACTGATGATCTCCGGCAGCATGAACAGCAATCTGGCACAACGAATCCAGTTCTTCGGAATGATGCGCTGTATCGGCATGAGCAAATCTCAAATTATCCGATTTGTCCGTTTAGAAGCGCTTAACTGGTGCAAAACGGCTGTGCCCGTAGGCGTTCTGCTTGGCACACTTGCCAGCTGGAGCATTTGCGCGGCGCTGCATTATGGCATCGGTGGCGAGTTTTCCACAACACCGGTTTTTCAAATCAGTCCTGTAGGTTTAGTCAGTGGCATCGTGGTCGGTATCGTGACCGTCCTGCTGGCGGCAGAGTCACCGGCGCGGCGGGCGGCACGGGTCTCACCTGTGGCGGCGGTCTCCGGCACGGGAGAGAATCTTTCCGCTTCGCGTCATGCTTCAAACTATAGCTTTGGAAAAATCGAGTTGTCGTTGGGAGCCCATCACGCCATTGCCGGTAAAAAGAACCTGTTTTTAATGACATCTTCTTTTGCACTCAGTATTGTTTTGGTGCTCTGCTCTTCTGTACTGCTTAAATTTGCCGGCTTGCTTTTGCCCGGTCAAGCTCCGTGGCAGCCGGATATTCTCTTGAACGGGTACGGAAACGAACAGGTATTGTCCCGCAGTATGGCAGAACAGCTGCGTGCGATTCCGGGTGTTGGGTATGTCTGGGGCGCAACCGGCCTTACCAACACTCCTGCCAGCAGTCCGCAGAAAGATGTAGAGCATGTGGTGCTGGGTTCCTACGATGATTTTATGATGGAAAAAAGCAGGGATCTCGTTGTAGCAGGCAGGATGGCCGATCAGGCAGCCAGCAGCAACGAAGTCATGACGATCTATAATAAAAACAACCCGTTGAAGGTTGGAGATACCGTTTATATAAGCGGAAGAGACCTTACCATTGTGGGGGCTTTTTCGGAGGGAATGTTCCCGGATGATGTTACAGTCATCTGCCCACAGGCGCTATTTGACCGTCTGGTCAGAGCGCAGAACTATAATATGATCGGCGTTTTGCTGAACGATTCAGCAACAGAGCAGACTGTAATGCAAATTGCCCACCTTGCAACAGACGAGATCATTGTATCGGATGTGCGAGAGCGTAATTCGCAGGAAGCTGCTACCTATCTGGCTTCCAGAATTGTCGTATATGGTTTTCTGGCGATTATTGGACTGATTTCTCTTTTTAATATTGTCAACAGCATTTCGATGAGCGTTTCTGCCCGTACAAAGCAGTATGGCGTCATGCGTGCAATTGGAATGGATGGCAGTCAGCTTACTCGGATGGTTGCTGCGGAAGCCTTTACCTATGCTGTTTCCGGGCTGATTGTCGGCTGTATTGCCGGTCTGCTGCTGAGCCGTATGCTGTACGCTCGACTCATTACACGCTATTTTGGCATGACATGGCATCTGCCAGGAATGACGCTCTGCCTTATCATTCTATTCGTATTTGCTGCCGCAGCTCTTGCGGTTCATGCCCCAGCGAAGCGGATTCGAAACATGGCAATTACTGAAACAATCAATGAATTATAATTGCAATCCACTTTGGAAAATTTAATGTAACATCTGCCGGACGACGGCAAAGAAAAAATCCCCATCCCTCATTGATTGAGAGATGGGGATCACTGATTATTCTGTAATCTCCGGGATTTCTCCGACAAAGTTATAAATGATCCTGACTTCCTGCACTTTCTGTCCGTCAATCTTCTTGACTTCACCCACCAGAATCTTGCTGATGAGCCGGTTCAGCACCGCCTCGTCCAGTTCTTCAATGGCGGCGTAGCGCCGGATTTCCCGGATAAAGGTGCGGACTTCGCTTTCCTGTTCGTCAGAGTGTCGCATCATCAACATCAGGTCTTGCAGGCGCTTCTGGTTGGCTTCCTGCTCCTGTTCCAGCGCCGCCGTCAGCTTCATAAAACGCTGCTCGGTCAGTATCCCTTTAGCCTTATCGGTGTAAAGGCTCAGGAACATCCCGTCAATCTCCTGATTTCTGGCTTCCAGCCGCTGGCGTTCTTTCTGCGTCTGGGAAGCGTCTATCAGATACCGGCGCTCCATCCGGCTGCTCAGTCGCTGATAAAATGCGTCGGCATCTTTGAGAGCCTGTGCCGCCAGTTCCTGAATGTCCTTCAGAACAAGGTCATACAAATCCCTTGCCTCGATCTTATGGCTGGTGCAGGCGTTCTTGCCCAGCCGGTTGTAGGTCTGGCAGATATAATACGCCTTGTCAATCGGCTCCCGCATCTCGCCGGTAAAACGGTTTTTTCCGGTTCTGCCCACCTTTTCATACCGCACCTGCATGGACTTTCCGCAGGTAGCACAGTAAATGATACCGTGGAACAGGTTATAGAAGGGACAGGAGTTGCCTTTCATAATGGTAGGTCTGCGGTCAATGATTTCCTGCACCTGCTCCCATTCTTCCGGGGAGATGATTGCTTCATGGCAATCCTCGATAATTTCCCAGTCCTCACGAGGGATAATGTCATAGGTGTTGGAACGAATCCCTTTCTGATGTGTCCGGCAGACCAGATGTGCGCCCTTATAAAAGGGATTCCGCAGGATATGGCTGATTCTTGCACTTCCCCATGAATAGTAATTTACATCACATTCTGTGTTGCTTTTTACTCTGGTGATCGGGACTTTATCATCCATGAGCTGCTTTGCAATCCGCATACATCCCCAGCCATCCAGCGCCATATCATAGATTTTTCGGATTACCGGTGCTGTCTCAGGGTCACGGATCAAATGTCCCTTATCCTCCGGGTCACGCATCAAACCGAGGGGCGGCTGCCCACCACAAAACTTTCCCTGCCGGGAACGGGTCATACGCCCTGCCAGCACCTTTTTGGAAATATCCCGGCTGTACATATCGTTCAGGATATTCTTAAACGGCGTAATGTCCATTTCCTGACGGGTCAGGCTGTCCACTCCGTCTGTAATGGCAATATAGCGTACATTGTGTTTTGGGAAAAAGATTTCGATATAGCTGCCAGCTTCGATATAATTCCTGCCCAGTCTGGACAGGTCTTTGGTGATAACGCAGCCGATCTTTCCCGCCTCAATATCGGCAATCATACGCTGAAAAGAAGGGCGGTTGAAATTGCGGCCTGTATAACCGTCATCCACATAATACTCATACTGGAACATTCCGTTTTTTTCGGCAAAGTCCCGGAGCATAAGTTTCTGGTTGCTGATGCTCATGCTCTCATTATCGCCGCCATCCTCCAGAGAGATACGGCAATAAAGGGCTGTGATTTTCTGATTAACTTGTTTTTTCCTGCTCATAGTGTTCTCCTTCTATGAACAGGGACACGATACCATTATAATATCATGTCCCTGTCCATGATTCAACTGCTTTACGCCGCTTTCTGTGCCATTTCCCGATGCTCCAACCATTCCTCGAAGTGTTCGCAGGTCTGACGCTCGATCAGCTGCTCAAAGGCTTCTCGCATGGTTTTGTCCCCAAAAAACTCACGAACCACTACAAACTGGACTTTTTTATTCTGCTTCTTGTTTTTCTCCATAGGCTACCTCCATAGAATAGGGGATCAGACGGTGGCTGCGGCAACGAAGTCCGGCAACGGACATCAAAAAACCTGTAAACTATCGTCTGACCCTGATTTCTTACTTTTCAAATTTTCTTATAAAATCTCGTTGCTTTCGTTGCCGAAAACATAGATAGATCATAAAAAGCCTTTACTTGCGGGCTTTTTCTATATCAAAACCATAAATTTATCAGCAACGAACCCGGCAACCATCCCGGCAACAGACCGTCCTTGTCAGGCGATCCACTCCTGCGGAAGTTCCAGCTGACGGCATTCTTCTTCACTCAGTTCTACAAATCCACCTTCGTTGCTGGGTAGTTCGTTGCCGGAAGTGTCCCGTTCCCAGCCCTTTTGTCTGCCATATCCGGCAAACATCCGGGGATTGGAAAAAGGCTTCCAACCGGTCACGACCGTGTTCATGATCTCATTGATATTGTGGAGCTGCCACCGCTTCGGCTCATCAAAGGTATGTCCTAGCGCCTCCTTGAACAGCTGTTTTGAGCAGACCATGTTTCCGGTGTAGTGTTCCAGAAATCCCTGTATCTGTCCGGCTTCGGTGTCCTCCGGCATGAAGTCTTTCTGCACCTCCACCAGTTGACGCTGGATGGACTTGCTGAATTTCATGGAATATTTGCCGCTGTGGTAAATGCTCATAGCTTCTGCCCATACCTGCAACAGATACGCTCTGGAAGCGTCCTCGTCCTCCAAAATGTGAACCTCTGCATTCTCCGGGTAAATCATGATTGGGAGAAAGCGCCGGTTCCCGGCTCGATCCAGCGGCAGAAAGTCCAGCGTATTCGAGGAACCACCGAACACACACTGCCGAAGCCGGTCTTTGGGCTGGGATTCATAAGGCGTTCGGTAGGTTTCCTTCTGTCGGCTGATAAAGGAGCGAATTTCTTCAATGCTCTTTGCGCTGCTGGTGGCAAGCATTTCCGACATCTCGATGATCCAGTGGCCTTGCAGCTTCTGGAACACCCGGTCATCGTCCAGCTTTTTCAGGTCATCGGAAAACCACTCGTCCCGGATTGCCAGCAGGCGGAAGAAAGTGGACTTCCCGGCACCTTGGCCGCCTACCAGACAGAGCATTTCCTCATATTTGGAACCGGGACGGAATACCCGGCGGATAGCGCCCAGCAGGAAGTGTTTCAGCATTTCTTCCACATAGTCGCTTTCATCAGCGCCAAGAAAGTGGTGCAGGCAGGAACGGATGCGGGGTGTCCCGTCCCAGACAAGGCTGTTCAGCACATCCTGAATCGGGTGATAGCAATTTTCGTTTGCTACAATGGAAAGTGCAGCTGTGATCTTTTTCTCACTGGTCAGCTCGTAGTTCTGCTCAAAATAGAGGAGAAGATATTTCACATCGGTATCTGTTAAGGCGCTGGTGTTCCTGCGCCAGCCCAAATCCCGTACAATGTCCACCCGGTCGGTCAGGAGATTTAACCGGATAGCATCCCGCAGGAGCGGATCACAGCAGAACACGATCCGGCAGTTGTCGATGGTATTGGCGGTTTTTCCCTTATCGGTGACAGAAAGGCTCTCCCGCACATCTTGGGCGCTCTGTTCCGGCGCTATGGCCTCGGCTGCGCTCATCACAGCCTGCCGGGTGGCTGGCGGTAAATTCTGATATTCGCTGCTCAATTTTCTTCACCTCTTTTCCATACTCAGCAACCACGGAAGCACGTTCTTCTATGCTGTCAGACAGGAGAATATCCAGCAGATATTCGATATATGGCTGCCTGTGCAGAGCCTCCACAAACAGGGGATGCCAGTCATCCTCCGGCTGTTTGGGAGCATATTCTTCTTTCCAGCGTTCCAGCAGACGCAGGTAATCGCACAGCACCCGAAAACATTTCTGCTCTGCCTGCCGGTATCGCACTTCCTCGCTGATTTTTCTTTTGATGATTGTCTTTCGTGGCGGACCATGACCTTTGCTGTCAAGACTGACAGAGAAATCCTCTGCCAGCTTCAAGGCAGCTTCCTTACTGCCCAGTCCAAAGAGGCGGGAAGTGAAATCAATCACATCTCCGTCCCCCTGACAGGCAAAGCAATGGAACCGCCTGTCCACCTTCATGCTGGGATGTCTGTCATCGTGAAAAGGACAACAGGCCATCCCGTTCCGTCCTACTGGAATCCCATAAAATTCCGCAGCCTGTCTTGTCGTGACAGACTGCTTTACTGTTTCAAATACATTCGATTTCCCCACCTCCAAACAAAACAAAAGGCACCCGGTTTCCTCAGAAAATCAGATGCCTTACAACTCCATATCCTGTTTTTTTGTCGGGGCGATCCGCCCCTCACGTTCCCATCGCTCCCGGTTCTTCCGGTCAGCGTCCAATTTGCCTTTCGCCAGCTTCTCTTTGATGGATTCTCTGGCTTTTTTCTTAATCTGCTCTTTGCCAGCCTGCTTGACCTCCGGCTTCAGCAGCACAGCCTGCACCTTTTTGAGAATCTTTTCTGCGGACTGCTGTAATTTTTCCCGTGCCCTTCCCAGTAGGGTATTTGCAATCTTCACCACTTCCGGCGAATTTTTTGCATTGGGGGATACCACGCTCTTTCGGTATTTCTCGATCACTTCCAAATCCTCAAGCTGGGTCTGTTCCCGTACCTTGTCTGTCACGACCTCCACTGCCTTGTCATAGGCCACATCGGAAACATCCTCCAACAGCGTCTCCACATCCTCGATTTTGAGCGTCAGTTCTTCCAGCTTTTGCTCCTGCGCCGCCATCTGTTCTTTCTGCTTCATCAGGATATAATCCTGCTTTTCCAGATAGTCACGCCCACCATAGGACGGCTCCTGTTCCAGATGAAGTCCATGCCGTTTGGCAATGTCAAACAGGATTGTCCGGCAGACTGCATCGAAAGTCTGTTTCCGGTTATTGTGCTTTCCTTTGGGCTGCTCCGGTTTTGGGAGAGGGATACCCAGTTCCTCCAGCGCCTTTTCCTGCTGGGGACACAATTCTCCATACCGATTTTCACAGTCGAACACATGGCGCTCGTGAATATGCGGTGTTCCCTCATCCAGATAGAGCGCCCAGTCTAAAATGTGGATATGAGAACCGAAACGGCGCTCAAATTCTTCATAAAATTCACTGACGATGAGCGCCAGCGTTTCCGGTGAGACGGATTCCTCTATCGTGCCGATCTGGTAGATGCTTTCTTCCGGACAGGTCTTGTTATTTTTCAAGAGGTCATCCACAGTACGGTTGCGCTCAATATGCCGGGTTTTCTCATTCCGGGCGTTCTGGGCATTTACATGGTCGGCATAATGCTCGTAGTAATACATCCGCTCAATTTCCTCAAAGCTGAAATCCGGCTGCTCCGGGTTATCCCGAAAGTCGTGGGTGGTAAATCCCCGGTAGCAGTCCCAGTACACATTTTGTCTGGCACGCTCAGCGTCAATGTGTTCGCTGTTTTCTACATCGAACCGGCGGTCATTGTGACGGGGATTGTAAGTGCCATGCTTCCCGGAGCGCCCATTGTGCCTTGTTAATTTCAAACATTTTTCCTCCTTCCTGCAAAGCTGTTCCGGGCTGGGGAGGGCGGCGAAGCCGCCAAACCTGCGGAATTTTGCGTCAGGTAATACCCAGTACAAGTTGACGCAGGCATCAACTTTCCCTGGGCAAGGCGTTTCACCCTTGACCCGATGGGACTGCCGCCCTCAACCCGCCAAGGCACTTCGTCCTTGACCCGATAATGGCTGCCGCCCTTAACCTGCCAATGGGCGTTGCCCCTTGACCCCAGCAGTGCGCTGCCGCCCCTGCACCCAGCCACAAAGGGATTGCATCCCTCTGTACTCCTGCACCGGAAAAACCGGCATCCACCGCTGATACGGTGTCCGCCAGCTTTTCCGGCTCCGTATCCATACATCTGCACCAATCGCAGGAAGTGGATACGGAATACGCCTGCGGGGATTACCGTTCAAAATACTGGGTGCAGACCCGGTATTTTTTGGTAAATCGCCCTCATTTCAAGCAATTTTTTCTTCTGTCTGTATGACTTGAAAGCCATGTTCCTTTGCGTACTCCCTTGCAGCCGCCAGCCGTTCTTCACTGTACGGCGGCACCAGCCGGATAGAAAGGCGGGATTTGTCCAGCACATAGGTCGCGCTGCCTTCCGGTGTGCTGCGCTCCAACCTACACAATAGCGGATACTTCCTACTGAAATCTTCCAGCCTGCGTTTTAAGCTGGCGTTGAAGGTGTAAATACTGGCAATGTTCTCGCCCTCGTTCCAGTTGATGATGGTTTCTTTTTCATATTTAGACAGCTTCCTCATACAGTTCCTCCTCATAATCGGTGTTTGCTTTCAGCACACGCAGGCGGTGCTTGATCCGGTAATACTCATCCATCTCCATGCGTAGGCAGTGATAGAAGCTGTCGTACCAGCTTTCGTCTGTCTCTGCCTCAATTTTCCTGGTCAGATGAAGCATCTGCCCTTTAGCCTCCGGGTCAACGGTCAGCGCTGTCAGCCATTTCAGCCTTGTCACTGTGTTGTGATGGCTGGGGCAGGCGTAAGCGTAAAGAATTTTCTTTTCCTTCATATTCAGTTTCATAATGATCTACCTCCATTCATTTGCTGCGGTGCGGTATGCCCCGCATGGTTTACTTTTCTATCTGCCGGTCTGTCTGCAAGCCGCTCCTGCCCGGATTTTCTCCCGGCGTATTGTCCTCTTTGGTGCGCTCCCGTCGTCACAAAATCCATGATTTTGCGGGAACCCTTTTATCGCGTCACTTCCCCGGAGGTCATACCCCTTGCAGCCGGTCATTCGATTTTCAAGGTTCTGTGTCTCCTGACAAGAACCAGTTTACCGAAAAAAGGGGGCTGCTCCCGTATGTCCAAGACGTTGGAATAGCGCACAAAAACCGCATATTTCCACGCTCTCGGAAACGTGCTATAATGAAAAAAATATTGAAAAATGTTGACGAGAGGGGGTGCTTTGATGTACACAAAACTGTCAATCCCGGAACGGCTCAAAGACCTGCGGGTGGTGGATAAGCACCTGACACTGGAACAGCTGGCAGAACAAACCGGCCTGTCCAAGTCGGCGCTGGGGAAATATGAGGGCGATGACTACAAGGACATCAGCCCATTTGCGATTGCAACGCTGGCAGAGTTTTACGGCGTGTCCACCGACTATCTGATGGGGCTGTCGGAAAATAAGACCATCCCTAATTCTGATCTCCAGTCGCTCCATTTGAGCGATGAAATGATTGAGCTATTAAGAAGCGGCAGGATCAACAACCGTCTGCTCTGCGAGCTTGCCACCCATGAAGGTTTTCCCCGGCTCATGACGGACATTACCGTTATCGTTGACCGTATCGCCGGTATGCGTGTCAGCCAGATGAATCTGGAACTGGAAGCTGCCCGGCAGAGCGTCATGGAAAGCTATGCGCCGGGAGACGATGACCTTTATATGCGAACCCTTGAAGTCGCACAGATAGACGGAGAGGATTATTTCAATCACATCGTCCATAAAGACATTGACAAGATCGTAAAAGACATCCAAACAGCACACACAAACGACGCTACCACCGCTGATGAACGGCAGGAAACCGTAGCCGAAGTCCGGCAAAAGTTTGAAAAGCTTGTGCAGACGGGAACCAGCGGAGAGGAAGCCTTTATTCAGGTTTTCTGCGACCAGATGGAAATTCCTTATGAGAAACTGACTTCTGCGGAATTTACTGCCTTTTTGGGAATCCTCAGAAAATCCAAAAAAGCAAAACGAACTAAAAGTATGCGGGGAAAGGGCAGCCCAATTCCTCCCAACCGGAATGGCAGACAGAAGCGTTAATAAAAGAACCACCCGCTGGGTAATCCAGTGAGTGGCTCAAAAAAGATATGCTGTTATTTCTGACAGACATCCTACCTTTTTCAGAATCCAGCTGATCGTGTCCCTGTTCATGTAAAATTCAAGGCAACTGAACTCTTCATCAACAAGTATGGCATATCTTTTCCGGTCTTTTGATAATTCAGACCGTAGGACTGGCTCGTACCTCTCGTATCCGAGGTATTATAAAGGTCAATCGTTTCTTTTCCAAGGATTTCTGCCAGATCTTTCAGAGTATCTTTCTCTTTTCCTCCTAAAAACAGGGTTGTGTCGCAGTTTCCTTCGATTGTGGAAGCGTTATCCCGGTACAGAGCCTTAAGCTGTGACTTTGACTGCAAAATAATAGAAGCTGATATTTCCCTGCTACGAATGGTAGCAATCAGCTTCTCAAACTGTGGAATCTGCCCGATGTTTGCAAATTCGTCCAGTAAGCACTGGACATGAATCGGCAGTCTCCCATTATATACATCATCTGCCTTGTCACAGAGCAGATTGAATAACTGCGAATACATGATACTTACGATAAAATTGAATGTTGCATCGGTATCCGAGATAATGACAAACAATGCTGTCTTTTTCTCTCCCAAAGTATCAAGCTCCAGTTCATCATAAGAAGTCAGGTCACGCAGTTCCTTAATATCAAATGGTGCCAACCTCGCACCACAGCTAATCAGAATTGATTTTGCTGTCTTTCCAGAGACGAAAAGTCAAGGACTTTTTCATCAAATTCAAAAAGAAGTCACATTTTGCGGACTTCCTCACGGAGCAGACGCTTGATTTTGTCCTCCATCGTCTCTTTTGCGGTCTCGCTGAAATGGACACGGACGATATAGGTTGTCTTGCCGATCTGCTTTCTGACAGTCGGGCAAGTGGCGGTGTTGATTGCGGTATTGTTCATTCAAAATCCTCCTGTAAATGAAAAATGCCCGGTGACTGTTCATCATCGGGCGGTGTCGGTATGAGGGAACAAGGCAAGGCGGCAACATTAAGGTATCTATAAAAACCTTGCCGTCTTTGCCATGCTTGCCGTGTTCCTGTTGTCAGTCTCGGAGATAGCAGACCCATGCTGTGCCGTCTTTCTCGGTCACAAGTCTGTCCCCGATACGGCTCTTTGCCGTTCTCATGGTGCGTGAGGAAATCCCACGCTCATTGACTGCCTTTTCCAGTTCTGCGCTCGGCATACGCTTTCCGTCCGCAAGCAGTTCCAGAATGAGCATTTGCGCCTGTGCGGTCTTGCTCTCGGTCTTGGCGGTGTCCGTCCCGGCAAGAAGCTCGTCAGCGGTAATGTCATAAGCCCCTATCCACTCAAAGCCTTTCTCGTCTCCCAGAGAAAATGCAAGGGACTGTCCGGGCGGTGCAAGGGAGCTTTTCTCATGGATAAGCACCCTCGTTGTGGGGCTGTCCTTCAGCTTGCCGATAAAAAGCAGACTGCGGACTGCCGCCGTAATGTCGATAGACCCCAATCCCCGGTAGGTGCTTTGCGTTCCTGCGGCTTTGTTCAGGTGTCCGATCAGCACGATAGCGCACCCGGTAGCCTGTGCAATGTCTCCCAGACTGCGGAATATCGGGCGCACCTCGTTTGCTCTGTTCATGTCCACATCTGCGCCCAGAAACGCCTGTACCGGGTCAATGATAACAAGCCTTGCGTTGTTTTCCCTGATTGCCCTTGCTATGCGCTCATCGGCAAGGGTCAGCGGTGTGTCCCTATCGTCAATGACAAGCACTCTTTCAAGGTCTGCTTCCGCTTCCATCAGTCGGGGCTTGACGGTATCGCCCAGACCGTCCTCTGCGGTCTGGTAGATGATGTTGAAAGGCTCAAGGGTCTCCATACCGGGTAAAGGCTTTCGGTTGGTGCAAGCCGCCGCAAGACGCATGGCAAAGTAGGTCTTGCCCTCGCCGGGGTTGCCCTGTATAATCGTCAGCTTTCCAAAGGGGATATAGGGAAACCATAGCCAATCCACGCTCGTCAGCTCCACATCTGCCATGCGGAGCATGGGAACAGGCTGGGCGGTGGGCAGCT
>NZ_JAOQJY010000033.1:0-31932 GCF_025567525.1 Gallintestinimicrobium propionicum
AAAAGAACTTTATCAGGAAGCTTAAAAAATATGGCAGCCGCGTCAGGAAAATTTTCCTGACGCGGCTGCCTTTTAAAGTGCTGGACTGCGCTAAGCCATGTTATCATATTGCGTGTCGTGCTGTCCTTTTGTCACACGGTTCGTGTCGTCCATTTGGAAGCATCCCAGACCGTATCTGCGAGCCCGTCATAGAACTCGGGCTCATGGCATACCATCAGAATGCTTCCGCGATATGCGATCAGTGCACGCTTCAATTCGTCCTTGGCATCCACATCGAGGTGGTTGGTGGGCTCGTCGAGGACGAGTACATTGGAGGGACGGTTGATCAGCTTGCAGAGACGCACCTTTGCCTGTTCACCGCCGGACAGGACTTTGACAAGACTTTCAATATGCTTGGTTGTAAGGCCGCATTTTGCGAGAGCGGAACGCACCTCATACTGGCTGTAGCCCGGAAACTCCTTCCAGATCTCCTCGATACAGGTTGTGGGAATATCCTGACTCATTTCCTGCTCGAAATAGCCGATCTCCAGATAATCTCCCTGCTCTACGCTGCCGGAGAGGGGATCGATCAGACCGAGGATGCTCTTCAGCAGAGTTGTCTTACCGATTCCGTTTGCACCGGTGATGACGATCTTGGAGCCGCGTTCCATGGACAGATTCAGCGGGGAGGACAGCGGCTCGTCATAACCGATTACGAGGTCGGACGTCTGGAAAATATATCTGCCGGGCGTGCGTGCCTCTTTAAAATTGAACTCCGGCTTCGGCTTTTCAGCCTGCAGTTCTATTACATCCATTTTGTCCAGCTTTTTCTGACGGGACATCGCCATGTTTCTGGTGGAAACACGAGCCTTGTTGCGGGCAACGAAATCCTTCAAATCTGCAATTTCTTTCTGCTGCTTGTTATAGGCGGCTTCCAGCTGCGCTTTTTTCATCGCATAAACCTCCTGGAACTTGTCATAATCGCCTACGTAGCGGGTCAGCTGTTGATTGTCCATGTGGTAGATCAGGTTGACGACGCTGTTTAAGAACGGAATATCATGAGAAATCAGGATAAACGCGTTTTCGTAATCATTTAAATACCGTTTGAGCCATTCGATATGAGAAACATCGAGATAGTTGGTGGGCTCGTCCAAAAGCAGGATGTCCGGTTTCTCCAACAGAAGCTTACCCAAAAGTACCTTAGTACGCTGACCGCCGGACAGCTCGGAAACATCCTTGTCCAGACCGATTTCGGAAAGCCCGAGGGCGCGGCCAACCTCCTCAACCTTGGAATCGATCATATAAAAATCGTGTGCAGTCAAAAGCTCCTGCAGCGTTCCGGCGTCCTCCATCAGCTGCTGCATGGTATCCTCGTCTGCTTCGCCCATCTTTTCATAAATCCCGTTTAATTCCTGTTCCATATCCAGCAAAAAATCAAAGGCAGAGGTCAGTACCTGACGGATGGTCATGCCCTTTTCAAGGGCAGTGTGCTGATCCAGATAACCGGCGCGGACATTTTTGGACCATTCGACCTTACCTTCATCGGGCTGCAGGCGACCGGTGATGATGTTCATAAAGGTGGATTTTCCCTCGCCGTTTGCGCCGATTAAGCCGATGTGCTCACCCTTTAAAAGACGGAAGGAAACGTCATGGAAAATGGCTCTGTCGCCAAAGCCGTGAGACAGATGTTCTACGTTTAAAATACTCATATTGTTCTCTCTGTACTTTCTGAATTCTGAGTGTTGATATCGGATTGCTTCGTGCTTTTGTGCCCTCACAATCCGCAAAGACTATGTCCCGAAAAGTATAACGGGAAAAAAAGGAATTGACAACCCGTAATTCACAGAAATTCTTGAGCTTTTCCTGAAATAGTTACTGTTCACCCGCGCCATTCGCAAAACCGCGTCTTCGACGCTCTCCGCTGCTTCGCAGCTCTTTTTGCTCATAAAATGGCGCTCCCTTCATACCCTTCTGAGTTCAGATTGTCGTGCAAGCACGGAATCTGGACTCAGAATGGTACGAGTGAACTGCAGCTTAAAACATTGATAGCGAACAAAAGTTAGTCTATTCTTCTTCTGAAAAATGAATTTTTGAACCCGATGGATATGGCGTCAGGGCAAAAGGTCTCTCATCCACCTATGAGTAAGCTCATGTGGGCTTAGCCCTTTTGCCCCTGATATCATGAAGATTACGATATTGAGGAGGGAAAGTGATGTTTCTGGAAATCAGAGGAATCCGAAAGTCCTTCGGCGAGGGCGACAGTCTGGTGGAAGTATTAAAAGGCATTGACCTTTCCGTGGAAAAAGGAGAATTTTGTGTGCTGCTTGGACCGTCGGGGTCGAGTTTGTCAAGATACTTTTTGTGGATTTTCTAAATTAAATGATTTGTCCGTAAAGAAATCGCCCAAAACCTCGTGCTTGCAGATGTCTTGAAACACCGTATTCAAAGGCTTTTTGGCACTTTCGGACTGCTTTACATTTACGATGAATGTTGTTTTTCCTATGCGTTGCGAATAAGAATGTTTCTGTTCTTTCATATAGTCCGCTCCTCTCTTTCATAAGATTTGATTGTGGGGCATTCATATTGGAACACCCAATAACCGCAGATTTTCAATAGTTCAAGAAGTTATTAAGTCGTGAGTATAATGGAAAAGGTCCGCACTTTTCTTTCAGTTCGTTGTATTTAGTTTTCATTCTTTGGAGTGCGTTTGCACAGTCAAAATATTTCTGTCGGTAATAGTTTGCATTCTGTTCTAATTCGCTGATTTCTGCACGACTGGTAATGTCCTCTTTGGCAAGGGCAGTCAGTTGAGAATAATCCTCTTTGGAGATTGCCATTTTACCCGTGATTGTTTTCTGCCCCATACTGTCAATCTCGTTATAGGTTTTGGAAACATTACGGGCAGGCTCATACTTCATCTGTTCACGCTGAATACGCTTCTGCAACTTTTCCAATCGTTCCTTGTCCTGCTTGATTTGATATTGTAGGGAAGTAAGATGTTCGGCGGTACTTCCGTATTCGCCACGCTGAAAGCCTTTGAATCCTCGCTCCGTCATATAATTAAACAATTCGTCTTGCAGTATGCTGTATGAAGCTCGGAACATCGGTTTCCCATTTTTTCTAAGAAGTGGATTTCCTTTTTCATCGGTCAGCGGAATATCCGATTTCCATTTCTTTGAATGGCTAATCTGATTGACTACTTCCTTAACCGTTCCTCGCAGTTTTTCATCTTTGCAACGCTTGCTCCATAGGATTTGATATTGTCAATATTGGTTTACACTTTTTTCTCAAGGATGTTCGACCTATGCTGCCTCCTGTAATGAATCGTAGTATTGTTGACGCTTAATCATCGGAGGTAAGCCACCATTAGCAGAGCAGATTCTTCGGTTATTCCAATAGCTGATGAAATATCTCCAGATGAGTGTTTTTAACTGTTCTACTGTCATTGAAGTGGTATCATAACGTCCATAAAGTAATTCTTCTTTGAATCTTGCCCACATGCTTTCGCATCTGGCATTGTCGTGGCATCTGCCGCCAGCACTGTTCATGCTTTGGAGAATGCCATATTTGCTGATTGCTTTACGATATAACTCACTTGTGTACTGTGTTCCTCTGATACAGCATCAGGATATACTTCCAAAGTTGATGCTGTATCATAAAAGTAAGGGGCGGCAGCACTTTAGGCTGTCGCTCCTTGACTGCCTAACTGCAAAACCGGGCGGGGCTGTCAACGGCGGCTCTGCAAGAGCCGTTCATCTTGCCGTTGACTGGCTCGACTGGGTTTGCTATTCTTTAAGTGTTGTCTGTAAGTCGTTTGTAAAAATATCATCTCCGGCGCACAATCATTTTCTACCAAAGTAGCGGCATAAAAAATTTCATTGTCCTGCCTTTCAAAAATAAGAAGTTTCCATTTTTTTGACTGCAAATTCCGAGGCTGTCTCTTGTACAATTTCTAGTACATTGACATCTTCTGCTATATTTCCTTGACGGGGTTCCAGCTCATTGTTAGTTACCACTTCTGCCTTGCCAGCGTCCGATGCACCATAAGAGAAATTTACTATGGTAGCATTGCTGTATTTTTCAAAAGCTGCATAGTATTCTTCTTCTGTAATTACATCTGTTTCCTCTCCTTTTTTCATGGTATAAGCAGCATTTCCACTTTCGTCAAATTGCTCATAAATCCCCTCTGCCAGTCTGAGCGAACCGGATTTTTCAATTTCAAAACGCTGCATATCGTGACCGGAAGCAGCATAAATACCTGTTTCATCATAGGCGATAGGATATGCTGTTCCCATACTTTCTATTGTTCCTATGTTTTTAACTTCTTTATCTATCAAATAATATACATCACAATTAAGTGCTGCCTGATTTCCCAAACCGTCATTATATACTTGTGAGGTAACAAGTAAAACAGGTAAAGAAGCATTTGTATCAATAATTGCAAAAAGCTCATTATCTTCCAATCCTCCGACGGTTTCTCCATAAATAGCAGCGTTTTCACTACCTTTTTCTCCACATGCACATAAAGAAAAGATTAACACACATAAAGCCATATATGAAATAAACTTCTTTGCCTTATACATATTTTCAGTCTCCTTTTTTTCTTCTTTCAATGGTATAACTTATGAACAATATCACTCCGATTGCTGCCGCAATAATAGACGGTATCATTAACCGCATATAATCAATAGGGGCATTTTCGTATTGTCCTGTAACGATATATCGGTATAGCATATACTGGGTACTAAGTGTTGTGCTTTGTAGCGCAATTACATAGGCGAAATTTAATATGCTAACCATAATAAAAATCAGACCACTAATTAGCAACAGCGTCATTTTTCTGTTATGAAGATTTATTTTCATCAAATCTTCTAAAGTTATTTGCTCATCAGTTTTGTTTGCCACACCTGCTTCTCCTTCCTTTAGCAAATCATCTAATGACACATGAAAAATTCTGCTTATTTTAACGATACTTTCTAAATCAGGGGAAGTGCTATCTGACTCCCATTTGGAAATAGTCTGTCTGGATACGTTAAGTTTTTCTGCTAATTGTTCTTGTGTCATTCCCGAAAGTTTCCTTAATTGGTTGATTTTATTTCCAATTTCCATTTTGTGTCCTCCTTTAAGAGCAATTTTAAATAAAATAAACAATTTTTTCTATCAACATTGCTTTACATTTGCGCTCAAAATAATAACATTTATGAAATTGCTTGTTTTTCTGCACTTTAAGTGTTCATATAAAGGCATTTAAAATTCTTTGCCTTTTTAATGGTCGATTTCCTGAACCCTGCGGCTTCAAGTTTTTCTTCACAATTCGAAGAAAGCATTTCTCCGTCTTTCAGCATTTCAATCAGAAATGCTTTCGCCTTGACTTCCTTATCGTTGGGTCTGCCGATTTTCGGGGCGAGGGATTGGAACGCTTCTTCCGCTGTCATTTCCATTTCGGAAATAAAGTCCACACCTTTCTCAGATACTTCAAACAGAATGGCAGAGCCTGTCGGGGCAAGGTTGGATTTTACCTGCACCAAATATCTTTCCGCAGGTACTTCCTTGTTCGGTGTGCGTGTGATTGCAAGAATACTTCTTGCAGCACCTGCAATGTCAATCGAACCGTTAGTACGGTAAAGGGGATTGGTATCTCTCATCTTGTTCATATGAGCGATAATCACAATCGCACAGCCTGTATCTTTCGCAACCGCTATCAGATGATTAAACTCGGCTCGTGTTTCGTTGGCATTGTTCATCGAACAACTTTCTCCGATATAGGAACTCATCGGGTCAAGAATTAAAAGTTTTGCGTGGTACATCTCAATCGCTTCACGAATACGGTTATCCCCAAAGGACAAAGATTTTTCACCTTCCTTGATGAAGATGAGGTTTTCTTCCGTTTCGGTAAAGGGCAGAGGTTCGCCCTTTGAGAGCAGGGCGGCAATGGAAAGCATTAGCTTGCTTTTTCCATCGCCGGGATCGCCCTGCAACAGCGTAACCTTGCCAACCGGAATATATGGATACCATAGCCATTTCACTTCTTTCGGCTCGATTTCACTCGCCTTGACAACTTCAAGAGGCACGCTGACAGTCATTTCATTTTCAATCATTTTTCTTTGTTCTCCTTTTCGATAAATATTTCGGGCAAAGCACCACAATACAGCGGAAACTCTGCTTACAGTCATTCCTGCATTTTCTGCAAAGTTCGTTGTAGGTAATGCGGTTTCGATCATTCAGAAACAACGCCCACTCTTGTTTCCGCTTCTTGCTCATTCTCGGCATAGCAAGCAATCCTCCTTTCCTGCCGAAAATATAAAAACCACAGAGAAGATACATTCAGCCTTATTTGTGTCATTTCTCGGGGCGAAAATCGGGGTAAATATCCCTTTCTAAGCCTTTCAAAAACGCACATAAGGTATTTGTACTAACCTGTGGTTGTGTATGAAATTGTGGGTTTGGGGTAACAAAAACACCGTATTTCTACGGTGCGTTCTGTCAGATATATTCTGTTTTATGATAGCAGAAAACTGGAATTCACAGTTCTTCCATCCTTCCCATCTTCAGCGCCATAACAAGAGTTCCGGCTGCCATCACAAAGACACCAATTTCAATCACATAGATGGGAAGAAGCGCCGGACCTGCCACGGCAAAGAAGTCCACGATAAAATGAATCCCATATGCAAGAACCGCTGTAAAAGCCGCTGTCCTGCATTTGCCTGCCTTTACCGCCCGGTAGATCAGCAGTGACAACCCGATATGCAGAATGATGGCACTGATTCTTTCGATTCCGCTTACAAAAAAGAGTGGTGCCGGTGTTGTCCATAGGGCCGACAGCTGTGACACGGTCTGGTTTGCAGACTCAGCAGGAAGTGCCGCCAGCGTATTCTGCATGGCTCCGCTGTTGATCATCAGCATGGACACAAGATTGCTGATTCCGGAGAGTCCTCCGAGCAGAATGGCCTCCACACCGCCATGCCCGATTCCATACATCAGTGCATTTGGAAAATCCAGCCATTTCTTCATCCAGAACTTCATGGCAATCAGTCTTCCGGTCTCTTCAAAAACCGCTGCAGCCAAAGCCGCGTACACATAGTAAAGCCATGGCCTGCTCTGTGCGTTCAGTCCGCAGAACTGAATGACAAGAACATGCAGCAGCTGCTCCAACAGCATGGCAAACAGCAGATAGGTTCCTGCTCCGATAAAGAACGAGGAAATCCTTGCCTTAAGCTTCACCCTTCCTGCAATGAACAAAGCAATCGGTACCCCCATCGAGAGGACAACGGAGCAGATAACTCCCGCTATCGCCAGACCTGATATTGTGTTCAATTCCATCTTTATACCTCCCTGATTCTCAAAAAATTCCTTTATTGTATTTGAACTGTCCATACAATATAAAGCCTAATCCGACAATAACTGCTGGAAGAATGATATAATCTATAATTATTTCACTCCAAAACGAAACAATAAAACCTAATACAAGAGATATTCCTATAATCAGCGTTCCTGTGCCGACTGTTTTTCCATACTTTGGTATATCTTCTTCCTTTACTTTTCGCCTGTTATAAGAGTGAATTGTGCTGATATTGCCTTTTATATTTACAATTCCCACAACAGATATGAACACTCCCAAAATCAACATTATAATATTTTCCATAATGACCTCCTAAAAATAGAATAGTTCCTCAAATTTTTTGTCCAATGCAATACAAAGAATTAGAGCCAATTTTGCAGTTGGATTAAACTGTCCTGTTTCAATAGAACTAATGGTATTTCTTGATACTCCTACCATTTCTGCAAGCTGAGCTTGAGAAAGATTTGCTTCTGTGCGAACTTCCTTTAAGTGATTTTTCAGTTGTAATTGTTCTTTCATATTCTCACCTCTAAAAGGTGGCTAACAAATCCAACAAATGCCAAAATGGAAAGCACAAAAAACAGAACGGTCAAGACCAAATCACTCTTTCGCTTCATTTTGATAAAACGAACTAACCATTGTGTTGCAATAATGCTGAAGTATATAACCCACGGACTGTAAATCATAGTATGAGCAAGCACAGAAGATAACAGCGAAAGCAAACAACACACTAAAGCACCAACTTTGCTTGCGTGACTTCCGGATTGATATACCACTTCCATTTCAGCCAAGTCCTTATTGCGATGTTCTTTTCTGCTTGCATTTAAGATTTCGTCCTTTTTCATCAAAACACCTCCATACCAAGTTTTCTTTGCATATTTTAATTATACGCATACCAAGTTTTCTTGTCAATAGAGTTCATAAAAAAGTTACAACCGATATAATAGGTAACTTTTCTACCACTTCGATTATACTCACGACTTAATGACTTCTTGAATACTTGCCGAAAAAGAAAAACTGCCATCGGTTTGACAGCAGTTCTTCTTCGGTTGGTATCCGTTAGGAATACACAATATCATTCAATACAATCTCATCGGCACAGGCTCGAATGTTATTCATCAATCCTATCCATCTCATCATATCCGTTGCTTTCAGTTCTTCCGTTACACCCTGCTTCTTTGCCATTTCCTTTATCAGATATTCCGCCATATCACGAGCCGAAGTATCAATTTCGGCAAGGTGTTCATATAACTTTCCGCTTGTCAGCAGATTAAAATATAGCACACGCTTATGTTCCCCCAAATATCGTTGCCGCAACCGTCCATATTTTGAAAGGGGAGGACTTTCCTCTACTGTCAGGCAGGGATAATAGTAATCTCCGATGAGTTCGTATCGGATACCTGTTCTTTCGTCTGTAATAAATCTTTGCATAGTGCTTCCTCCTTTTGCTTCTTGTGGTAAAAATCCAAGGTTTTCTTGTTGTGGTTTACCTTTTTACATTCCTCGGAGCAGAATTTCTGCTGACTGTGTGTAGGCCAGTAGGTACTACCACACACAGCACATACACGCTGACGGTAATAGTGATCGCCTTTTTCCGCTTCGCTGTCGGCTTTCTTCTTATCCTGCCTTGCCTGATAACAACAATCCTTTGAACAGAATACCTGTCGATTGCTTGTAGGGACAAACTCTGTCTGGCAATGAGGACATACCTTTGTTTTGACGATTCCGCCACCGTTTTCAGCAAGTTTTTTCGCCTTTCGCTTCTCTCGATAGGCTTTTTCACGCTGACGCTGTTTCTCCAATCGCTTCTTTTCTTCCTGTTCTTCCTGCTCTTTTATCTCGGCAAGTTCTTCCTCGGTGTAGGCAATATCGACTTGTCCGACATAATTGAAATAAATGTCAACCTTTTGCGTTCTTGCTTTACCTACACCCTCGGATTCATACACCACAATCTTGTCAATGAGTTCGGTAAACATCAAATCGGAAACTTCCGTAGGATTTTTATACTTGCGTATCAGCGAAACAAAATGCTGAATATCCATAGTGCTGTCTTTTTCTTCGGAAAGTTCCTTTTTCATCGTTTCTATTTTCGCTTCCAATTCAGCCTGTTCATCGTCATACTGATTCATCAGTTGCTTGTATTGTCTTTCGGGTAACAATCCCGATATAAGATTTTCATACAAGCCACGAATGAGCGTAGAGAGTTCGTCATAGCGTTTCTGACAGCGTTTCAACTCCGATTGATTGTGCTTCGGCTTTTCCTCCTGCTTGTCTTTCCAAAGGGATTGCAGTTCCAAAGCAAAGGCTTTTTCGTCATTCAGAACGAATTTTGAAAAGCGTTTAACTGCCGATAATATCAAGGCTTCAACATTATCAGCACTTATTGAATGAGCAGTACAGGAATTTACCCTGCTCGCATAACCACCGCAACGGTACGAATACTGCAAGGAGCGGTCTTTTTTGCTGTAATGTGTCTGCAAGGTCAATCTTCTGCCACAGTCGGCACAGTACAGATAACCGCTTAATCGGTTGGTATGTGTACCTCTTGCCGCAGCTCTGTTCACTCGTTTCTTTCGCTTCTGAACGCTGTCCCAAAGTTCCTGCGATATGATAGGCTCATGGGTGTTATAAAACACATACTGCTCATCTTCATCGGTAGTCTTTCTCTTATGTAATTTAAAATTGGTGCTGACCGACTTTCTCAAAACAGTATGTCCAAGATATTCTTGTCTGCTTAAAATCGTTCTAATGGCAGATATGCCCCAAATATAAGGGTCTGCAAACTTAATCCCGATGTACTGTTCTGGGTGATATTCCTTTGCATATGCGGCAGGAATTAAAACCTTTTCTTCGGTCAGTATTTCCGCTATGGTTCGTGGACTTTTGCCCTCATTTGCAAGCAGAAAGATACGCTTTACCACCTCAGAAGCCACAGGGTCAACAACAAGCGTCTGCTTATCGCTCGGCAATCGGTTATATCCATAAGGGATTGAACCGCTACAACGCTTTCCGTCTTTCATTCGGGCATCAAATACAGCCTTGATTTTATTGCTCGTGTCTTTGCATAAAATTCGTTCATAATATTCAAAAACGGAGCAAAATCATTATCCGAAGCGTTGTTGCTGTCAATGCTGTTGTTGATTGCAAGGAAACGGACATCTTTCTGTGGAAACAAAATTTCCGTATAAAAGCCGACTTGCAGATAGTTTCGTCCTAATCGGCTCATATCCTTAACAATCAATGTTCCGACATTGCCTGCTTCAATTTCCTTAATCAACGCTTGAAAGCCGGGGCGATTGAAATTTACACCCGAAAAACCATCGTCAGTAAAATGGCGGATATTCTCAAAACCATTCCTACGGGCATAATCTTCGAGGTATTTTTTCTGATTGGTAATGGAATTACTCTCGCCATTCAGGTCATCATCTCTTGATAATCTCTCATAAAGTGCTGTAATCTTTGAAGCCCTTGACATTCTCTTAACCTCCTTCCTTATGTATTTTCAATTTAGGAGAATAAGCGGGAATCCTCGGTAATTGAATTACCGAGGATTCCCGCTTATTCTCCTAAACGATGTCTTTGATCTTGGAAAGGACATGTACGGCGGATATTTTTCCAGTTCTGAAATTACGGATATCGATGACAAATACATCGGTTCTGTGATTGATCTGGAGACGCTGACCAAAATGACGCGTCAGATGAAGATTTCCATGGGCGGGATGATGTGGCTGGTCAGCTTTTTTGCAGTTCTGATATTTGCAGTTCTTGTTTATCTGCTGAGTAAAATTATCATTGAAAAAAATGCGCAGTCGATTTCCATGGCAAAAATTCTCGGTTACTCCAAAGGAGAGATTGCAAGGCTCTATGTTATGCCAACCTCAATTGTTGTCGTGCTCTGCGTGCTGATCAATATTCCGCTGAGCGTCAGGATTATCGGTATCATCTGGAAAGCAATGCTGTCACAAATGATGACGGGGTACCTGCCTTACTGGATTGACCCGAGGATTTATGTGGAAATGTTTGTGGCAGGAGTCATCTGCTATGGGGTTGTGGCTGCACTGGAGCTGAAACGAATCGGAAAAGTCCCGATGGATATGGCATTGAAAAATGTGGAGTGAGGAGGGAAAATTATGTTTGACTTTCAGGATAAAAAGAATCGGTATAAAATGACCGCAGCAGCGCTTTTTACCGCTGCTGCAATGTGTGTCGGCGGCTGCGGTGACGCGGCAGCGGCGACCAGCGGCGCAGGATTTTGAACTGGATTTCACGGCGACCATGGTTTCCAACGGACTTCTGGAAGAAAAGGACTATGAAAAAAATAAGGCTAAAAGGGCGGCAGGGATAAAGGGAAATTCCTGCCGCTCTTTTTTTGACGTGGATTCTATGATATGATGAGCGAAAGTGAGTCAACATGCTCGCATGATTGACGAACGGCGAAATCATAGAGTGAGCTATGCTCACGCCGGGATGAGCGAAAGTGAGTCAACATGCTCGCATGATTGACGAACGGCGAAATCATAGAGTGAGCTATGCTCACGCCGGGATGAGCGAAAGTGAGCACAAACAGGCGAAGCCTGCTCAGAAAGGGGGCAAATCAGATGTGGAAAAATCCGGACATTGACCCGTCGGCGTTTATTGCACCCAGTGCAGACATATATGGGGACGTCTCGATCGCAGAAAACTGCAGTATCTGGTTCCACGCAACCGTGCGTGCCGGAGCAGGCAGCGTATCCATCGGTGCAGGTACGAACGTGCAGGATAACTGCGTCATTCATGTGGACAGGGGCTACAGCGTGACTGTGGGAAAAAATGTCACGATCGGGCACAGCGCGATTGTGCACGGCTGCAGCGTTGGGGACAATACACTGATTGGAATGGGTGCAATTATCTTAAACGGCGCGTCCGTCGGCAAAAATTGTATCGTTGGAGCAGGAGCGCTGGTGACGCAGAATATGCAGATTCCGGAGGGCTCACTGGTTTATGGAAGCCCTGCCAAAATCATCCGCAGTGTAACGGAAGCGGAAATCACCTCCAATCTGGAAAATGCAGCCCATTATGTCCGGGAAGGACAGGAATATGCAAAACATCTGGGGAAAGGAAATGAGAGCCATGAAGGATGACCGTTTTTTGAAATTTACCCTTTCTCTTTCCAGAATGAATAAAAAAGTACAGGCAGTCAAAACAGCAGGAATGGGGATGGTAGGATTAAAGGCTGCACACACAGCGGTGCTGTACGCGCTGAGCGGACATTCGGAGGGACTTCAGTTTGCAGAGGTGGCAGCGGCCTGTGACCTTGACCCGGCGCTGATTTCCCGGACATTTTCGGAGCTGATCGCAGCCGGAATGGTGGAAAAACAAGGAGAACCGGGACGTTACCGCGCCTGCTATGTTCTGACAGAGCAGGGCAGCTTGCAGACCGCCAAAATCCGTCAGGTCATCGGGCTGGTACAGGAAAATGCGGACAAAAATATCGCGCCGGAGGATTTGCAGACGTTTTACCGGGTGCTGGAACAGCTGCTGAATAACTTTGAAGAAATGTCGGAGCATTACGACACAGTGTTTGAATCGCTGCGGAGAGAAAGCTGAGGCAGCAGTGCCGCCTGAATTGAATAAAAGAGACAAAAGCGCAGGCATCACGGCATGCTGCGGGCAGCTGGACCATATGTGGAAAATGCTGTAGAGCCACTGCCATGCGCTTATAGAATGGAGACGAAAAATGGATGCTATGCAGAAATTTCTGGAATATGCGTCTGCCTATGACGACGGAAGTGATACCAGGATCAAACTAAAAATTATTCATACGCAAAGGGTGACGGAGGTGCTGGAACAGCTTACAGCGGCGCTCCCACTTTCGGAAAGTGACAGAGAGCTGGCGTATCTGTGTGCGGTATATCACGATATCGGAAGATTTGAGCAGCTGAAGCGCTATCACACGTTTCTGGATTATAAAAGCATCGACCACGCGCAGTTAGGGTGCGAAATCCTGCGGCAGGGCGATTTTCTGGGTGAGCTTTCTGACAGGGAAAGAGAGCAGGTTTTGACGGCCATTGGAAACCATAACCGCCTTGCGATTGAGGATGGCCTGGATGAAAAGACGCTGCTTTTTGCAAAGCTGATCCGGGATGCGGACAAATGCGATATTTTCCGGGTATTTGCCCAGGAGGATCCTGTAGATACCACCGGTTTTTCTACAGAGCAGGTGGGGCAGGAAGCGGTTTCAGATGTGGTGTATGAGAGCATTTTGGGTCATTACTGCATCAAAAAACAGGAACGAAAAACCGGGCTGGATGTCTGGATCAGCTTTCTTGGCTTTTTCTTTGATCTGAATTTTGCAGAAAGCCTGCGGATTGCACTGAAACAGGGGTATTATAAAAAACGTTTTTCAGAAATCCGATTTGCAGATCCGGTGACAAAAGAAAGGGTGGAGCGCTGTATTGCAGAGACAGAGCAGTATGCTTATGGACGTCTTAGAATGGAGGAAATACAATGAAATTATACATGCCAACAAAGGTTTATAACGAGAAAGGCTGTGTCCGGCAGCACAGCCAGGAGCTGGCGGCGCTGGGAACAAAAGCACTGCTTGTAACGGGAAAGCATTCTTCCCGTGTAAACGGTTCCCTGCAGGATGTGGAGGATGCGCTGAACCGCGAGCAAGTGCCCTATGTGATTTTTGACGGAATCGAGGAAAATCCTTCGGTGGAAACTGTGATGCGGGCGACTGCCCTGGGGCTTTCGGAAAAGGTCGATTTTGTGATCGGAATCGGCGGCGGTTCTCCCATGGACGCTTCCAAGGCAATTGCACTGATGATCGCCAACCCGGAGAAAAAAGCAGACTTTTTATATGAAACAGACGCTGCGGTCAAACAGGCGGCAAATAAAGCCCTGCCGGTCGCAGCAGTACCGACGACAGCAGGAACCGGTTCGGAGGTTACGCCATATGCAATCTTAACAAGAATTGTAATGCCGAAGATCGAGCTGACTACGACAACTGCTTTGGAGACTTCCACAGAAGCCAAAGCGGGCGAACTGGTAAAACAGAGCATCAGCCACCATATTTTTCCAGAGCTTGCATTGGTGGATTCTGCGTATCTGCAGACTGCTTCCAAAACAGGCTGCATCAATACGGCGGTGGATACGTTAGCGCATTTGGTGGAGAGCCATTTAAACACGAACGCTACGCCCTACAGCCGTGTCTACAGCGAGATGGGCCTGCGGACCTTTGCAAAGGTAAAAGACGCGCTCGTTTCCTATGAAATCGGCGAAGCGCAGAGGGAGCTTCTCATGCAGGCATGCACCCTCGGAGGTATGGCGATTTCTCATACCGGTACGAGTCTGCCCCACGGATTGAGCTATCGCGTAACCTGCGAACTGGGAACGCCCCACGGCAAAGCGGTTGGCATGTTTCTGCCGGGCTTTCTGCGCTGCTACGGTGACCAGGAAGAGGCGATGCGCGTTCTGACTTTGCTTGGTTTTGGCAGCCATCAGAGCTTCGAGGCCTACATTTACAGTCTGATCGGAGAAGAAAAAATTTCCCGTGAGCTCTGGGAGCGCACCATGAATGATCTGCTTTCCAACCCTGCGAAGCTCAAAAACTATCCGTTTCAGATGGATCGGGAAAAGCTCAATGGACTGAGATAAAACACGCCGCTGCACACAGCATTATTTGATTTTCCGAAACTCTAACGGTGTCCGTCCGGTGTTTTTGCGGAACATGGCGATAAAGTGACTCGGATCGGAAAAGCCGGTCTGCGCAGCGATTTCCTGCACCTCCATCCGCGGTGCTGTCAGCAGAAGCTCTTTGGCACGGTTGATGCGGCAGGTCATCAGATATTCGTAGACCGAGCAGCCCAGAAAACGCTGAAACAGCCGTGATAGATATTGGGGCGTGACAAATACCTGACGACTCAGCTGGGCCACTGTGAGGGGCAGACTGTAGCAGGTTTCTATTTCTTCGATGACCGGAGCAACATAGCGCAGATACAGCGGATCAGAAAGAAGCTTCTGACCGTCCGGGACATCCGAAAACTGTAAAAGCACCTGATAACAGTTGACAGAGAGTACCGGGATATTGACCGGGGGATGTTCGAAAAGCTGTATAGCATCCTGAAGCAGCGCGCGTATATTCCGACATTGCTCTTTTGTGGTAAAAAGAATCGGCCGGTTGTTCAGGATTTTGGAAATACTGCCTTCGACTGTTCCGGAAAAGGTACAAAAGCAGGTGTACCACTCCGGAGTCTGGGCCAGATAAGAGTGTCGGATGGAGGGAGCGATCAGGACGCCTTCCTGTTCATGAAGCAGATAAGATTTTCCCTGAATGGTAATCCGCCCGCAGCCGGATTCGGTCTGTAAATAGTGATAGAAAGGGTAGCCGTTTGGACGCGAGGTCGCATCCTGCAGCCAGTGGTTTCCGATGGAATCGTAGATAAAGGGTTCACGCACCGGGGCGTTGCGAAAATAAATCGGCATAGGAGTCCTTTCTTTTAGTTTCAAAATGTTATATTTTTCGGACAGACTTATTATACATCCGAATAGAATTTCATACTATAATAAAATTGCCGAGCCGGTGGAGCGCTGCAAAAAAGTCTGTGCAGCGCGTCAGCGTTTTCGGAGCCGCCATGCGGCAGATTGTGAGGAAATATGTACGCAGAAGCTATTCTGAAGAAGGGCGAAGGACGCACGCTTAAAAGCGGCGGCGCCTGGGTTTACGACAACGAGATTGATCGCGTTGAGGGAGACTATGAAAACGGAGATATTCTTGCGGTAAAGGATTTTGATGGTTTCTTTTTGGGATGGGGCTTTATCAATACCCGTTCAAAAATTACAATCCGGGTGATGAGCCGCAGAAAAGAACATGAGATCACAGAAGAATTTCTGGAAAAGCGGGTGCGCAACGCATGGGAATATCGTAAAGCGACCGTAGACACCGGATGCTGCCGTCTGATCTTCGGTGAAGCGGACTGGCTGCCGGGGCTGGTAGTGGACAAGTTCTCCGACGTGCTGGTGGTGGAATCCCTGGCGCTTGGGATCGACCGTTTGAAGCCGACGATCCTTTCTCTTGTGAAAAAGGTGCTGGCAGAGGACGGTATCATGATCCGTGGTATCTATGAGCGCAGCGATGCAAAGGTACGCCTGCAGGAAGGCATGGAACGCTTCAAAGGCTTCATCGGAGACCCGTTCCCCACAAAGGTTGAAATCACAGAAAATGGTGTCCGTTACATCGTGGATGTGGAAGACGGACAAAAGACCGGATTTTTCCTGGACCAGAAATACAACAGACAGGCAATTCACAGACTCTGCCCCGACAAAAAGGTACTGGACTGCTTTACCCATACCGGTTCTTTTGCACTGAACGCGGGGATTGCGGGCGCGAGAGAGGTGCTTGGCGTGGATGCATCCATGACCGGCATAAAGCAGGCGGAAGAAAATGCGGCATTAAACGGACTTTCCGACCGCGTAAAATTTACCTGTGCAGATGTCTTTGAGCTGCTTCCCGAGCTGGAGAAAAAGGGCGAGCAGTATGATGTCGTAATCCTGGATCCTCCCGCATTTACCAAATCCAGAAGCTCCATCAAAAATGCGGTAAAAGGGTATCGTGAAATCAATTTGCGGGGCATGAAGCTGGTAAAAGACAACGGATTTTTAGTGACCTGCTCCTGTTCCCACTTTATGGATCCGGAGCTGTTCGCAAAGACCATCCGCGAAGCAGCCCACGGAGCGCATAAGAGACTGCGTCAGGTGGAATTTAAAACACAGGCGCCGGATCATCCGATCCTCTGGGCGGCGGAGGAATCCTACTACCTGAAATTCTATATTTTTCAGGTGTGTGAGGAGCTGTAAAAAAGAAAGCCGGAACAAAATCCCGGTATCAACCAAAGTATACAAAAAGGAGACAACCAAATGAAAGTGCAGAATTTTTATGAAAATCTCTCCACTTTGCATGTCGGCACAATGGACAACCGCTGCTGGTATGTGCCGAAACAGGATGGAAGGGAGAGCCAGATCCTGTTGAGCGGGGACGACTGGAAATTTGCCTGGTATCCCAGTGTGGAAGAAGTACCGGAGCATTTCTGGGAAAAGGATCTCGAAAAAGAGGGCTTTATCAACATGGAAGTGCCCTCCTGCTGGCAGATGAAGGGCTTTGGACAGAAGCAGTACACCAATATCCGCTATCCCATCCCCTATGACCCGCCGTATGCGCCCGGTGAAAATCCCAGCGGCGCTTATGTAAAGGATTTTACTCTGACAGAAAAAGAAGCCGGCGAACGTCAGTTCTTATATTTTGAGGGCGTAGATTCCTGCTTTTATGTCTGGATCAACGGCGAATTTGTCGGTTACAGCCAGGTTTCCCACAGTCCCAGCGAATTTGAAATCACCGGCAAAACCAAAGCAGGCAGCAACCGTATGGCGGTTCTGGTTTTGAAATGGTGTGACGGAACCTATCTGGAGGATCAGGATAAGCTGCGTTTTTCCGGAATTTTCCGGGATGTTGAGCTGGTGCTTCGCCCGCAGGAATTCGTACATGACTTTACGGTTCAGACTCCTGTTGCAGAGGATGGCAGCGCAGAGGTTACGGTTCGTTTTGACCGGGTGGAGGGAGATCTGGAAATCAACTGTACGCTGACGGATGCAGAGGGCAAAGAAATCGGCAGGGCAGTTTCCAACGGAGAGAACATAGCGATTCCTGTAGCTGCTCCGGTGCTCTGGAACGCAGAGCAGCCCTATCTGTACACCCTGACGCTCCAGGCAGGCGCTGAAACCATCGAGCAGAAGGTCGGCATCCGCACAATCTCCGTTGAAGATGGAAAGATTTTAATCAATGGAAAACAGGTGAAATTCCGGGGTGTCAACCGTCACGATTCCAACCCTTATACCGGTGCAGCCGTGACCAGGGAGGATGTGATCCGCGATCTGCAGCTGATGAAGGAAAGCAATGTCAATGCGATTCGTACCAGCCACTATCCCAATGCGCCTTATTTCCCGGAGCTGTGCAGTGAATACGGATTTTACATGATCGCGGAAGCGGATCTGGAAAGCCATGGCGTAGGAACTTTGTATACAAATGACGGACACGACTGCATGGGCTACATCGCGCAGGATGATGCCTGGGCGGAGTCGATCCTCGACCGTCAGAAGAGAAATGTGATCCGGGACAAAAACCAGAGCGCGGTTATTTTCTGGTCCCTGGGCAATGAGAGCGGCTACGGCGGCAACTTTGAGGACGCCGGAAGATGGGTAAAGGCTTATGATTCGACCCGTCTGCTGCACTATGAAGCAAGCATCTACGATTCCGCAGGTTATCACAACGATGTTTCCATGCTGGATGTGATGAGCCGGATGTATGCGGATACCGAGTGGGTAAAGGAATACTGCGAAGACCGCAGAATGAGAAAGCCCTTTATTCAGTGTGAATTTATTCATGCAATGGGCAACGGCCCCGGGGATATCCATGATTACATGGAGCTGATGTATAAATATGACAAATTCTGCGGCGGCTTCGTATGGGAGTGGTGCGACCATGCAACCTGGGAAGGCAAGGCTGCAGATGGAAGAGATATCTTCCATTACGGCGGCGATGCAGGCGAGTTCCCGCACGATGGTAACTTCTGTATGGATGGTCTGGTTTATCCTGACCGCAGACCGCACACCGGACTTCTGGAATGGAAAAACGAAATCCGTCCGGTACATGCAGCAGCAAAAGATCTGGCAGCAGGCACCGTAGAGCTGTGGAACGTGCAGGATTTTGCTGACCTTGCAGATACCGTACAGATCCGTTATGAAATCAAAAAAGAGGGCACCCTGTTAGCAGAGGGCGAGATCCGGGAGATTACCTGCCCTGCACATGAAAAAGTGTGTATCACGATCCCTCAGCTGGGAGAGCTTTCCGGAGATCAGACCTATTTGAAGCTGACCTATGTGCAGAAAGCAGATCAGGCGTTGACCAGACAGGGCAGAGTCATGGGCTTTGACCAGATTGCGCTGTTTGAGGAAAAGGAAAAGGTTCTGGAAATTGCAGAAGCCGGAACAGTTGCACTGGAGGAAAACGATGTTTCCTGGATCATTACCTCCGACAGAATCCGCTATGTATTCGGCAAGAAGAAAGGTGCGTTTACAGAGCTTGTCAGAGATGGTAAAGCGCTGATCGAAGCACCGATGACCTTTGAAACCTGGCGTGCGCCGGCTGACAATGACAGAAATGTCCGTCAGGTCTGGGAAGAAGCCGGATACGACAGACCGTGGATCCGGGTTTATGACTGCACCGCAGAGAACGCCGGTGAAAAAGTACGCATTCACTGCGATTTCTCCATCGCCAGTGTATACAGACAGCCATTTTTACGCGTGAAAGCACTTTGGGAAGTCAATGCAGACGGTCAGATCAAACTGACACTGGATGCCGACAAGGATATGACCTTCCCTTACATGCCCCGGTTTGGCTTGCAGCTGGTACTGCCGGAAAATCAGGATCAGGTGGAATACATCGGATACGGTCCGACAGAAAGCTATCAGGACAAGCACAGAGCCTGCTGGGTAGACCGCTTTACGACAACAGTAGACGAGCTTCTTGAGGACTATGTAAAACCTCAGGAAAATGGCAGCCATTATCACTGTGCGTATGTAAAGGTGGGAGAACTGAAGGCGGAAGGCAAAAAGCCGCTTTCCTTCAACGCTTCTTACTACACTGCACAGGAGCTGACGGAAAAGATGCACAACTACGAGCTGGAAAAATCCGGACATGTGATCTGGCATCTGGACTATGGCATGAGCGGTGTTGGTTCTAACTCTTGCGGACCGGAGCTGTTAAAGCAGTATCGCCTGAATGAGGAAAAGATGCATTGGGAGCTGGTGATTGGCTGATCGCGTAACGACGCATGAAATGGTATAAAGTTCTCTGCTCCGCAGGCGCTTCGCACCGAAAAATGTCCCTTATATAATCCGCCGCAGGCAAAGAGCCCTGCAGCGCAGAATAAAAAGAACCTCCGGGCTGGCGTCGAAAAGACGACAGACCCGGAGGTTTTTGCTTCGGTGTTAAAGACTATTTACAAAACTTCCTGTGTTTTGTGCTGGACAGGAAACGTTCAGGCGTGATAATCCTGATTCAGATAAGCCTTTAACAGCCGGAATGTATTTTCCATTCCCTTTACATGGCTGCGCTCATAGCCGTGAGAAGCGTATACACCGGAGCCGATCAGCCCGTGGCGGCAATCGATACCGGAACGAAGCCCTGCTTCTGCGTCGGAGCCGTAGTGGGGATATACGTCAACCGCAAAGTCAACCTTGGCGGTGCGCGCTGCCTCGATCAGAGCAGAAACAACATCGTAATGATAAGGACCGCCGGAATCCTTTGCGCAGATGGAAACCTGGGTTTCTTTGCAGGAAAGGCCATCTCCGACGCAGCCCATATCGACTGCGAGAATTTCTGCGACATCAGCAGGAATCGAAGCGGAGCCGCCGTGACCGACTTCTTCAAAAACAGTGATATGCTGATAGATTTTGCGGGCGGGCTTTTTGTCGGTTTCCGTTAAATATTTTGCAAAGCCAAGCAGGATGCCGACACTCAGCTTATCGTCGAGAAAACGACTCTTAATGTAGCCGGATTCCGTTACGGTCGTGCGGGGATCGAAGCAGACGATGTCGCCGGTCATAATGCCGAGGGCTTCGGTATCCGCCTTGCTTTCCACAGGCTCGTCCAATACGACCTCCATTGTATCATAGGAACGAGCAGTGTCATTGTAGCTGCCGTTTACATGGATCGAGGCGTTTTTTAATTGGAACGTGCCGGAATAAACCTTGCCGCTTCTGGTGTAAACGCGGCAGTTTTCCGCCTCTGCATTGTTTGGATTCATGCCGCCGAGAGCACTCAGCATCAGACGTCCTTTTTCATTGATGCTGCAAACCATACCGCCCAGGGTATCCATGTGCGCTTCCAGCAAAATCGGTGCGTCCGCAGGATCGTCCGCCTGGTCAGGACCGTCATTGACACATACAAAAATGCCGCCCTTGTTGGTCAGCTTTGCATCGTAGCCCAGCTTTTTATATGCTCCGAGGACATACTCCGCCGCGTGTGCGGTAAAGCCGGTCGGACTGTCGATGGAAAGAATTTTTTTGGTCTGTTCTAACATATAAGACGTTATATCGTTCATCTCTTCCTCTCATTTCTGCGCACGTTTTTTGCGCATGTCGAGTTTGTGTCAAGTGCGCGCAGACACAAATCTCGGGATTGAAAAATTTTATTTTTCAATCTTCGTCCCCCTTTTCGAAATTGTTTTACTATCGGGTTACTGTAGGGGGGTGCCCTCTTCAATCCGATACTAACAGGATACAAAAGCACACCGCGTCTGTCAATTGGAAAGCGTGCGCGCGCGTACTGCCTGCCAGTCGTCAGAGCGCGTGCCGCGCCGACCCACTGCACTAAAGCAGTGCAGCGTGCCGTGTCCGTGTTACCTGCCAGTCGTCAGAGCGCGTGCCGCGCCGACCCGCTGCACTAAAGCAGTGCAGCGTGCCGTGTCCGTGTTGCCTTGCCAGTCAGTCAGAGCGTGCGCTGCGCTTACGCTCTGCCGCCTGTCAGGGCCCCCCGTCCATGAGCTGTCGCGCATCCCGTCCGCGCCCACATGGGACAAAATGTTGCTTTGTGGGAAAATATGCCACAAAAACGGGAATTTGGGCAATGAAAAGAATCAAAAGCCGTCGTAAGATGGGGACAAATGAAAGAGAAATAAATTTAGGCAGAGTGAGAAAGGAGTCAGAACGACATGGCTGAAAACAAAGTAGTACATGCAGCGCAGCGTGCCGCTTTCAGTGTTGCGATCGACGCAGCGATTAAAGCAGTAAGAGGAAAAGGAACAGAACATATGACAGAAGAGGCAGTCAAGCTGATCAATCTGGCAGAGCCGCTGCTGAGCAAGAGATATAAGGCGAGTGCATTTGATGCTGCCCGCAAATTTGTACAGGATCCCAATGGAAAATGGATGGAGTATGCGTACCGTGCCATCAACGAGATTGATCCTCATATTTTAAAAATGAACGTGCTGAATCTGGGGTATGAAGGCATGTTTTCCGGTTACAATTATGTGATGGAGCTGAGAAAAAAATACGACTGCAACATGCCCTGGATCCTGTTGTTTGATCCTACCGCATCCTGTAACCTGCATTGTAAAGGCTGCTGGGCTGCAGAATATGGCAAGACCCTGAACCTGACCTATGAAGAAATGGATAAGCTGGTAACAGAGGGCGAAGAGCTTGGGATTCACTGGTATATGTGTACCGGCGGTGAACCGATGTGCCGTAAAAACGACCTGCTGAAGCTGGCAGCAGCACATCAGAATTCAGTATTCCATCTGTTCACCAACGGAACCCTGATCGATGAGGAGTTCTGTAAGGAGGTACAGAAGGTCGGAAATATGGCATTCTTTATTTCCATCGAAGGCATCGGGGATGCAACAGATGATCGTCGTGGGAAGGGCGTATTCGACAAGGTGATGCATGCAATGGATCTGATGCAGAAGTACGGACTGCTTTATGGCACTTCCATTTGTTATACGAGTCAGAACTACAAGGCGGTTACAAGCGACGAATTCATCGACATGCTGATCAGCCACGGCGTCCGCTTCAACTGGTACTTCCATTATATGCCGATTGGTGATGGCGCAAACGTGGATCTGATGCTGAACGCAGAACAGAGAGAGTATATGATCCACAGAGTCCGCGAGATCCGTGGCCTGACCGGTGGTAAGCAGATTTTCTGCATTGACTTCCAGAATGACGGCGAATATATCGACGGATGTATTGCAGGAGGACGGCAGTACGCACATATCAATCCTGCCGGAGATGTGGAGCCCTGCGTATTCATCCATTATTCCAACGCAAATATCCATGAAAAGAGTCTGCTGGAATGTCTGCAGCAGCCTCTGTTTAAGGAATATCATAAGGGACAGCCCTTCAACCACAACCATTTAAGACCCTGTCCGATGCTGGAAAATCCGGAGCTTCTGGGAGAAATGGTAAAACGCAGCGGCGCTCATAGCACCGATATGCAGCAGCCGGAATCCACACAGGACGTATTCAATCGCTGCAGACCCTATGCACAGCAGTGGACGCCTGCCGCAGAGAGAATCTGGGCAGAAGAGCATCCGGACTGTGGTTCTTGCACAGCCTGTTCCAAATAAAGCAGGATAAGCCGGAATTTTCCAAAGCACCGCAGCGTGCAGAGCTTTTATAAAAGATAAATGAGCCTCGTTGGTTCTGTAAAATATTTATCACGATATTTTGCAGGATTGGCGGGGCTTTTTTATCGTATAGGAAACTTCGTTTCCATACGATAAAAACGCTCCGCGAGGATGCGCACTCGGCGCAGGGGTAGATGGTTGCCGAGGCAACCGCGCCTCGGCGCGAGAATGTGCCAAGGCACATTCTTTTTTATTCTCCTGACAATATCGCATTACAGAAAATATTTATTGAGATTCGATAAATAAATATTGACTTTCAATGTGAACGGTGCTATCTTCACAGTAAGAGAGACCTATTTTGAAAGCCGCACAGGTATGCGGCAGGATGGAGGAACCAATGAAAGACAGACTGACGCTGTTTACCAAATACCTTCTGGACGTGCTGTTTTATGCCGGAATTGTTGTGACTGTGACGCTGCCCCTTGGCATACGCTTTTATGGAAAGTATGACAGTTATTTCGGGCAGCACTGGCTCAGACTGACGATCCTGTTCGGAATTTCCGGAATCTTTGCATTGATACTTTTGCAGGAGCTGCGAAAGATGTTTAAAACGGTGCTGAACGGAGACTGCTTTATCCGGGAAAATGTGCAAAGCTTAAAGCGGATGGGAATCTGCAGTTTCTGCATTGCGGCAGTTACTGCGCTGCGCCTGTTTCTTTATCTGACCCCTGCGGTACTGATCACGATCCTGGTATTTGTGATTGCGGGACTTTTTTCTCTGGTGCTGTCCCGGGTCTTTGATGCAGCTGTGACCTATAAGCTGGAAAATGACCTGACGATCTGAGCACCGGATGGAGGAGAAAGACATGATCATGATCAACCTGGACGTAATGATGGCGAAACGCAAAAAGGGACTGACAGAGCTTGCCGGAGAGGTAGACATCACGCTGGCAAACCTTTCTATCCTGAAAAATAATAAGGCAAAGGCGGTGCGGCTGTCTACGCTGAATGCGATCTGCAAGGCGCTGGACTGCCAGCCCGGTGATATCCTGCAATATGTAGATGATGAGGAGGATGTAGAAAATGAATGAGAAAACAGAAAAAGATGGAACCGGAAAATTGCAGAGCAGCGCAGGCATAGCCAAAACAGAGAGTAGCACTGCCGCGACTTGCGCACAAACATCTGCAGACGCTGATCGTGCCTCCAGAACCATCCCTGCTGCGGCCAGCCGCCGTCTTGGTGCAGCGACCGCACTGTACGCCTTGCTTTACACGATCTGCCTATATCGGAATACATCGGGGATCACCTATCCTTTTTTCGTTGCAGGAACCTTGTACTATTCTTACTATTGTACCGCAAAGTGCAGGGTTCCATCCGACAGAGACAGTCTGCAAAAGAAGCTTATCAGGGCGCTTCCGTATGGGGCGGCAGAATTTTTGCTCGGTATCTCCGTGTTTTTAACAGCTGACCTGAAAATTCACCTGATGACAAAAGGAATGCTGTTCGGACTGACGCTTTTATGGACGTTGTTGCTGTTTTGTAATACAGAAAATTGGGGATTGGGAGATTTTATCCGAAACGGCTGGAAAGGTCTGTTTGGAACCTTTTCCTATCTGGATACGCCGTTTTCTGATGTTGCCGCAGCACTGAAAGCAGAAGAAAAACAAAAAGAAAATGGGAAAGGTCACTATATCCTGATCGGTCTTGTAATCGGCATTCCGCTGCTGATGGTTGTCGCAGCACTTCTGCTGAGTGCGGATGCGGTGTTTGCAAGTCTGGTATCGCGGTTTTTCGGAGAACTGGCATGGTCGGATTTTATTACTGTTTTCCTGATGCTGGTGCTTGTCTATCTGTTTGCATACGGATTTATCCGTGGACTCCTTACCAAAAGCCTGACCGGGAAAAGACGGGAGTGCCTTGGGGAGCCACTGGCTGCAATTACGGTGCTTTCTCTTTTAACGGCAATATATGCGGTATTTTGTACAATTCAGATTGTTTATCTGTTTTTACGGGCAGGGACGCTTCCGGAACAGATGACATGGGCACAGTATGCGCGTCAGGGATTTTTCCAGCTGCTGGCAGTTTGCGTGATTAACCTTGCAGTTGTGGCGGTGTGTCTGTTTGGGTTTCGCAAAAACCGGGCACTGCAGATTCTTCTGACGGCTGTGTGCGCAATGACTTATGTACTGATCGCCTCGAGCGCATGGAGAATGTATCTGTATATTCGCCAATATTCCCTGACGTTTCTTAGGCTGATGGTGTTGTGGGCGCTGCTCGTGATGGCAGTAATCTTTGTAGGAACGATGATAGCGGTCTGGAAGCGTGATTTTGAACTGCTGAGGTTCTGGCTGATAGCAGTCGCATTTTTGTACCTGATTCCCGCGTTCGGGCGTCCGGATTACTGGATTGCATCTTATAATGTATCCCGCGAAGCTAATACCCAGGAGTCCGTCATGTATTCGCAGGATGATGACGACGCCCTCCCGACAGCCGCGGACTACTCCTATCTGCGCGGTCTGTCTGCGGATGCAGCGCCGGTTCTGATCGGACGAAAAGACCTGACCGGAGACGCTGTGCCATGGATGCATGCCTATGAAGAAGATCAACGTTCGGAAACGAAGAATCTTGGCATTCGAAACTTCAATCTGTCCCTCTGGCAGGCAAAAAGGAGACTCTCGCAGGGATGAAAGGCGCACCTGCCGTATCATCGTGTTTTCTGTCGAAGATTTCCGGTAAAATCATTGGTAAAACAGCCGGAAGGTATGCTATACTTGTGCAGAAGCAATACCCTATGCCGGCAGGGCTTTATGCAGCAGAACCTCTGCGTGGGCGGCACTGGCACAGAAAAGAAAAGAGACAGGAACAAAACGATGATATTTGATACACATGCCCATTATGATGATGAGGCGTTTGAAGAGGATCGGGGAGCGCTGATTGCTTCCCTTGCAGAACAGGGGATCGGAAGAGTCGTCAATGTGGCTGCGGACCTTGCTTCTGTATCCACGAGCCTGACTCTCGCACAACAGTATCCGTTTATTTATGCGGCGGTCGGCGTTCATCCGTCCAACGTGCAGGAGCTGACGGAGCGGGACTACGAATGGCTGGAAGAAAAACTGGCGGCTCCCAAAGCGGTTGCTGTCGGGGAAATCGGACTGGATTACTACTGGGACAAAGAGCCCGAGGTGCAGGCACGTCAGCGGGAAAGCTTTTCCAGACAGCTTCAGCTTGCAAAAAAGCTGGATAAGCCTGTCATCATCCACTCCAGAGATGCGGCAAAGGACACGCTGGATGTGATGGCAGCGGAGGGCGGAAGCCAACTCCGCGCAGTGATTCACTGCTTTTCTTATACGAAGGAAACAGCACGGGAGTTTCAAAAATGGGACTACTATTTTGGCATCGGCGGCGTGCTGACCTTTAAAAATGCAAAAAAATTAAAAGAAGCGGCGGCAGAGCTTCCTATCGAGAGAATTTTACTGGAAACAGACTGCCCGTACCTTGCACCGGAGCCGTATCGCGGCAAACGCAATAGCTCGCTTTATTTGCCCCAGGTTGTAGCTGCACTGGCAGAGCTTAAAGGACTGTCCTGTCAGGAAATCGAGGATATTACCTGGCACAATGGATGTCGGTTTTACGGATTAGAATAAACGAACGGAGAAAAGAGAGGAAAATGGCAACACTTGGAATTCCTTCCAATACCATTGAGGTATTGCAGAAATATCACTTTAATTTTCAGAAAAAGTTCGGCCAGAACTTCCTGATCGATACCCATGTGCTGGAAAAAATCATGAACGCGGCACAGATTTCCAAAGATGACTGTGTTGTGGAGGTGGGACCGGGTATCGGAACCATGACCCAGTATCTTGCGGAGCGGGCGGGACATGTGGTGGCGGTCGAAATTGACAAAGCCCTGATCCCGATTTTGTCGGATACGCTGTCCGCTTATGATAATGTAGAAGTAATTAACGAAGACATTTTAAAAGTAGATTTAAACCGTCTGGTGCAGGAGAAAAACGGCGGACGTCCCATCAAGGTCGTTGCCAATCTTCCTTATTACATCACAACACCCATCATTATGGGACTGTTTGAAAGCCATGTGCCGCTGCAGAGCATCACGATCATGGTGCAGAAAGAAGTCGCAGACCGGATGCAGGTTGGACCCGGTACAAAGGATTATGGTGCTCTTTCCCTGGCGGTGCAGTATTATGCAAAGCCGGAGATTGTTGCGAACGTTCCGCCGAACTGCTTTATCCCGCGACCCAATGTGGGCAGCGCGGTCATCCGTCTGGATCGATATGCAGAACCGCCGGTACAGACTGCAGATGAGCAGTTTATGTTTTCTGTTATCCGCGCATCCTTCAACCAGCGCCGCAAAACCCTGGTCAACGGTCTTTCCAATGCGCCGGGGCTGAACGTGTCCAAAGAAAAAATCAAGGAAGTGCTGGCTCGGATGGAGCTGTCAGAAACCGTCCGCGGCGAAACCCTGACACTGGAACAGTTTGCACAGCTGGCAGATTTGCTTCGAGGCTGACGCGTTGTCAGAGGAAAGGACAGCATACCGATCCGTGTGATACGGACAAAAATCTTCTGATTGCGTTTATCGGACTTGCGGTGGTTGCAGGAATTGCAGCAATTTATTGGAAGGTTTCATGAGGGTATTTGTCCGGTTATTTTTGCTTTGGTAAAAAATTTTCAAAAATATACATACAAAACTGCTTCTGACACTGCTCCAATTCCTTTTCCGAGCGAAGAACCCAGGCGGCGCAGGGGGCATGGAACAGACCGTGCGCCAGCTTCAGGGAGATATCCCCTTGGAACAGCAGATTATAAGAAATAAAATCCGGTCTGCTGATAAAATTCAGGATCATTTTTCCGAACAGATACTGGAACGGACTCAGAGAGTGATTTTCAATATTGAAATTGGTGGAAAGCTGCCCGCGGAAAATCTGCGGGCGGTTTTTTCGATACCAGTAAAGTGCGGCAGGATGAAAGGATTCGATACAGTAATCCCCGGAGTATTCTGAAAGCAGGGCGTCTGCTTTTCGGGGAATGTCGAAATCCAGATGTTCCATTTTAAGCTCAACCAGAAGCGGAACCTTTCCGTTTACAAGGGCTAATGCTTCCTGAAAAGAAGGAATCTGCTCTTTCGTATTTACAAGGAAAAGCTGACGAAGCTCTGCAAAGGTCAGTTCGTCTACCCGTCGGTCGATACCGCACATTCTGCCGAGGGTTGCATCATGGAAGACAACAGGGATCCGGTCGGCAGAAAGCTGGACATCCAATTCGATCCCGTATCCGGCATCTACTGCTCTCTGAAAGGCGGCAAGGGAGTTTTCAGGAATCTGATGGTTATTATCATGCAGCCCCCTGTGGGCAAAAAATGTGCCGAGAAAGGGGGAGCTGTCTGCGCGGCGGATTCTGGGGTGCATCAGAAACACATACAGCGCGGCGAGGCAGATGAAGATCTGTAAAAATATCATGGCAAGTCTCTTTTCTTTTTTAATCAAATCTGAGGATCATTCCGTGCAAGCATATCATTCCGTGCAAGCACATTATTCCGTGCATGCACAGTATAGGACTGTTCTTTGAAAATGTCAAAAAGTAAGGCAAGGTCAAAAAGGAGTGGCTAGCCGGAAGGAAACGCGGTATACTATAGGCACGAGTGAACTGTGAATATATGTAAGGAGTAAAACAAATGAGAAGCATTCAGGTAGAAAAGGTGCGGGACGCGGTAAGGGATATGTGCATTGAAGCCAATTACAGTCTGTCCCCGGATATGCGCTGCGTATTTGAAAAAGCCTGTCAGGAGGAAAAATCTCCTCTGGGGCGTCAGATTCTAAATCAGCTTTCTGAAAATCTGGAAATTGCCAAAAAGGATGAGATCCCGATCTGTCAGGATACCGGAATGGCTGTCGTTTTTCTGGAAGTGGGACAGGAGGTTCATTTTGAAGGCGGAAGCCTGGAAGAGGCAGTGCAGGAAGGAATCCGTCTTGGTTATACAGAAGGATACCTTCGGAAATCCGTTGTTGGAGATCCCGTTCTGCGAGTCAATACCGGGGACAATACACCCGGCGTGCTCTATTATGAAATTGTGCCCGGAGACCGCGTGACGATTCAGGTTGCGCCCAAGGGCTTTGGAAGTGAAAATATGAGCCGCGTTTTTATGCTGAAACCGGCAGATGGCCTGGAGGGTGTCAAAAATGCTATCCTGACGGCGGTAAAGGATGCGGGACCGAATGCCTGTCCTCCCATGGTTGTCGGTGTCGGTGTCGGCGGTACCTTTGAGAAATGCGCCCTGATGGCGAAAAAAGCACTGCTGCGCACGACAGGGGAACATTCAGAAATTGAATGGGTGAGCAATCTGGAAAAAGAGGTTTTGCAGGAGCTGAACCAGACAGGAATCGGCCCCGGCGGACTGGGCGGTACCACGACCGTTCTGGCGGTTCATGTTAATACCTATCCGACGCATATTGCAGGGCTTCCGGTTGCAGTCAACATCTGCTGTCATGTAAACCGCCATGCCAAAAGAGAACTCTAAGCGCATAAAGGGGAGAATACAAATGGAAAAGCATATCAAAGTACCAATGACCCGCGAGGAGGCAAAACAGCTCAAAGCCGGGGATTATGTATATCTGACCGGAACAATTTATACCGCGCGTGATGCGGCCCACAAACGGATGCAGGAAACGCTTACAGCAGGAAAAGAGCTGCCGATTTCAATCGACGGAACAATTATTTACTATATGGGACCGTCCCCGGCGCGGGAGGGAAGACCGATCGGTTCTGCAGGACCGACAACCGCGAGCCGAATGGATAAGTATGCACCACAGCTTTTGGATCTGGGACTTCTCGGCATGATTGGAAAAGGGCGCAGGAGCAGCGCGGTCAAAGAAGCAGTCGTGCGCAATGGAGCTGTTTACTTTGCTGCGGTTGGCGGAGCGGGCGCATTATTATCCAAATCCATCCGGGAAGCAGAGGTTGTTGCATATGAAGACCTTGGCACAGAAGCAATCCGCAAGTTAACCGTAGAAGAATTTCCGGTCATTGTCTGCATGGATTCGGAAGGAACCGATTTGTATGAAACCGCTGCAGAAAAATACAGGGAGGAATTTGTATGAAACGAATTATCCTGATGGTGGTGACCAACCTGTTCTTCGTAATTGTCTGCTGGCCGAAGCTGTGCCGTATGGCGGCTCATCCCGAGCGCTATACAAAAGAAGAGCGCTGGAAGCATCTGCAGTTCTGGGTAGAGCGGGCATGCAAGGGCGGGAGAATTGTATTAGAAGCGCATGGTCAGGAAAAGCTGCCGGAGGAACCGTTTATTCTGTACCCGAACCATCAGGGAATGTTTGATGTCCTGGCAATTACCGGAACCTGTGATCATTTCTTCGGCGTTGTAAATAAGAAAGAGGTGAGAAATGTCCTATTATTAAAACAGGTATTTCAGATTACCGGCTCTTTGTCAATCGATCGGGAGGATATCCGGCAGTCCCTGCAGGTAATCAATCAGGTGGCAGAGCGGGTAAAAGGCGGGGATAACTTTCTGATCTTTGCAGAAGGAACAAGAAGCCGCCAGGGAAATCAGATGCTGGAAATGAAGGGCGGCAGCTTTAAAAGTGCTTATAAGGCAAAGTGCCCGGTTGTCCCGACAGCACTGATCAACTCGTTCGTTCCATTTGACAGCCATACAATCAAACCGGTAACGGTTAAGGTGATTTACCTTGACCCGATTCCTTATGAAGAATATAAAGGAATGAAGACGCTGGAGCTGGCAGCAGAGGTGAAAAAACGCATCGAAAATGCCATTGCAGAATTTTCCTGAAAAAGTGGTTGACAGACGCAATATAAATAGATATAATGATTTATGCGTTCAGAAATGACGCATACCAATAGCATATTGGCAGAGGATCATTCAGACGATGTGGAGAAATACTCAAGAGGCTGAAGAGGCGCCCCTGCTAAGGGTGTAGGTCGTGTTAAAGCGGCGCGAGGGTTCAAATCCCTCTTTCTCCGTTAGCTCTGCCAGAAAAGAGAATCCTGATCTCTGGGCTTCTTTTTTTATCCCAAATAACCAGACACTGTTGAGACAACATGAAATGCTTGTAAAGATATGGTAAAAAGTTATTGACAGGGAAAAGGCAATATGCTATATTGTAAACCTACCGTGAAAGTGGTGGTGATCATCTTCGAAAAAAGATGAAAAAACTGCTTGACACGAACAGCAAGTTCTGATAAACTACTGAACTGTTGCTGCGAGTGATAAGCAACCGGGTTTCGAAAGAAGCTTGAAAATAAAATGAAAAAAGTTCTTGACAAACAGAACTGCTTATGATAAACTAAATAAGCTGTCTGAACGACAGGAACGAAAGCTCTTCTGGAAATACTTCCAATAAGAAGAACAGCACCTTGACAAATAAACAGTAATGCAACCCTGAAAATTCCAAACAGAACAAAAA